>CAZCDN010000021.1:0-7883 GCA_964497725.1 uncultured Candidatus Saccharibacteria bacterium
ACACAAAAGATATGATGGTATTGATAGCTGTAATAGGTATATTTATAGCACTATTTTTTATAAAGTTTATGGGTAAAATATCCCAGAATAACGAAAAAAGAATGCATACAAATTCTTATATGAATGATTTTGATAAGGGGTACAAAAATAACAGAAAAATGTATGAAAAATCCCCCTTTGGTAAGTATTATAAACACATGTAAATGCATAAGTTTAAAAGAGATATATTCTAGTGTTTTTTTAAAAAAGCAACCCTGGTTGCTTTTTTTTTGTGATTGTTATATAGTTTATCTGGTCGGACTAAAAGCATGATTATTTTGAGTATCTTTTATAGAGAATAGGTAAAAAATATTTATTTTTTCTTTTTATAAAGATACTCAAAATAATATAAAATTGTTTTTGATTTGTGAATGTTTAATTCATGAATCAATATTTTTTAAATTATGAATGATAAAAAAAACCAAAGACAAAAATATACAAACAAGATTTTTTTTCTAGGTCTTGAGATTATTGTTTATTTTGGATTACCAGCAGTTTTCGGTATTGTTTTAGGTGATTTTTTAGAAAAAAAATATAATTTAAATGCAAATATTCCAATTTTATTTGGTACTTATATTGTATCTTGGGTGATCGTTTTCTTTAGATATAGAAATATAAGTAAAAATTTTAAAAAAAATAATAGTAATTAATAAATATGAACTGGCTCCGTTTTGAAAGAACAATCATGAATATAAAACCAGATATTGTATTTTCTGTTGAAGGTTTTCGTATTGCAAATACGACCTTATATTTATTTGCTATAGCTCTATTTCTTTTTATTGTTTTATTTAGGTTAAGAAAAAAGCTTAGTATAATACCAAGTAAATGGCAATCGATTTTTGAAATAGTATATGAATCTTTGATTGGTTTGATTAAGCAAATAACAGGTAGTGAATATCATGCAAAAAAAGTTTTCCCGATAGTAGGTTCTTTATTTTTATTTATAGCTTTTTCAAATTTTTCTGGACTTATTCCTGGGCTTAGTAGTATTACGTATGACGGTGTTTCTATTTTTAGAACTCCTACTTCAGATTTTAATACGACATTTGCTTTGGCTTTTGGTTCAGTTATTGTATTAAATATTGTAAGTTTATCTGAATGGGGATTTTTGGGTCACATAGGTAAATTCTTAAAATTTAAAGAAGTTTACTTTGGCTTTAAAAAAAGTATAGGTGCTGGTGCTATGGCAATAGTTGATTTTCTTTTGGGAATTTTGGATATAATAGGAGAATTTGCAAAAATAGTATCTCTTTCTCTGCGTCTTTTTGGAAACATGTATGCAGGAGAAGTTTTGATGGCTATATTAATAGGTTCGTTGGCATATATAATACCATCCATATGGTTTGCAATGAGCATGCTTTCAGCGCTCGTTCAATCCATCGTGTTTGGTTCACTTGTGACGGTATTTTATATGCTCGCGATAAAATCAGATTCGTCATCTGAAGAGCGCGTATAATTATTATTTATTTTTTAAAAAAATATGGAAATAGAGTCAGCACGTTTAATAGCAAAGGGTATGGCTATTCTTGCCATGCTTGCTACAGCAATTGGTGAAGGTTATATAGTGGGTAAAACTATGGAGGCAATAGGTCGTAATCCTGATGTTGGAGATTCACTTTTTACAAAAATGATTGTGGGTGTGGCTATGTGTGAATCTACAGCAATTTATGCTTTCGTAGCATTCTTCTTGATGTAATATATGGAAAATTTGCTTACAATTTTAGGTAAAATTGGATTTGATTGGCAAATTGCTTTTGCAAATCTTGTAAACTTTTTAATTATCTTTCTGATTTTACGCAAATTTGCATTTGGTCCTATAAATAAAGTAATCACTGATCGTCAAACAAAAATCAATGAAGGTATAGAGAATGCTAAAAAAGCAGAAACAGAGCTTTTGATGGCAGAAGAAATAAGACAAAATAAAATAGAAGAAGCTAAGATGCAGGCAAATACTATAGTAGGCGAAGCACAAAAGAAAGGTAATTCTATAATAGAAGCCAGTAAAGAAGAAGGTTTTGTATTAAAAGCTTCAATTGTTTCTGATGGAGAAAAACATATTGCACAAAAGAAAGAAATGATAAAAAGTGAGGTTGAAAAAGAAGCCGCGAATATAATCATCGATGGTCTTGAAAAGGTTTTGAGAGAAAGTTTTACTGAAGAACAACAAAAGGGTTATATTAAAAAAGTTTTAGTGTAATTAATTATGATATCATCCAAAAATTTAGCAGATTCAATATATAAATTATCAAAAGATTCATCTTTAAAAAAAGAGGATGTTTTGAATACAATTTTAGATTATATAAATATTCATAAACTTGAACCTCTTCTTTCTCAGACTGTGAGGTATTTAGAAATGAAAGAAAAAAAAGAATTAATATGGGATACATTAAATATCGAATCCGGTCTGACTATAGATGATTTTATTGTCAAAGATATTAAGGAAAGATTGAATGCAACACAAACAGGAAAAGTTTCTATTGTTATAAACAAAGAGCTTATTGGTGGATTTAAGGCGATTTATCGTGGGGTGATATATGATGCGAGTATAAAAAATCAATTGCAATTATTAAGAAATGCGTTAACAAAATAAATTTATGGCAGTAGAAGAAATTATTAAAAGTTTGAAAAATAAAATAGAAAGTTTTGAAAGTAGTATCGATGTAACCGAATTTGGTAATGTCGTTTCTATTTCAGATGGTATTGCAAAAATCTCAGGACTCACATCTGTGATGTCTTCAGAAATGCTCGAATTCCCAGGTGGTACAAAAGGACTTACTTTAAACCTCGAAGAGGATTTAGTAGGAGCTGTAGTCTTGGGTGATTATTTAAATATTAAAGAAGGAGACGTGGTAAAGCGTACAGGAAAAATCTTATCTGTACCTGTTTCTGAAAAAATACTCGGTCGCGTAGTAAATCCGCTCTTAGAAGCAATAGATGGAAAAGGAGAGATTGAAAAAGACAGAGATATGTATGTAGAGCGTATTGCTCCAGGTGTGATGGCTCGTCAAGGTGTGGATGTTCCTCTTCAAACAGGAATAAAAGCTATCGACGTGCTTGTACCAATTGGTCGCGGTCAACGCGAACTCATCATTGGTGACAGACAAACTGGAAAAACTGCTATTGCTATCGACGCAATCATAAATCAAAAAAATACTGGTGTAAAATGTGTATATGTTGCAATTGGACAAAAGAAATCAAAAGTCATGCGTGTAGTAAAAGAACTTGAAAAAGCTGGTGCAATGGAATATACGACAGTAGTCCTTGCTTCTGCTTCTGATAGTGCTTCACTACTTTATCTCGCTCCGTATTCAGGTGTATCTGTAGCTGAATATTTTATGGACAAAGGTGAGGATGTATTAATCGTATATGATGACCTTTCAAAGCATGCAAATGCATATCGTGAAATTTCTCTTTTGCTCCGACGCCCACCAGGACGTGAAGCATATCCCGGAGATGTGTTCTATCTTCACTCAAGACTTTTAGAAAGAGCTTGTCGTAGAAATAAAGAAGCAGGTGGTGGATCTATCACAGCTTTGCCTATTATTGAAACTCAAGGTGGAGATATTTCTGCATACATCCCTACAAACGTGATTTCTATTACTGACGGTCAAATCTTCTTAGAAACAGGACTTTTCTACAAAGGGATAAAGCCAGCTATCAACGTAGGTTTTTCTGTATCTCGTGTAGGAGGAAGTGCTCAAACAAAATCTATGAAGAAAAATGCCGGGCCAATGAAGCTTTCTCTTGCTCAATATAGAGAGCTTGAATCTTTTGCACAATTTGATTCCGACCTCGATGCTGACACAAAGAAAATGCTTGATCGCGGATCTCGTACTGTAGAAGTTTTGAAACAAGACCAATTTAAGCCAGTATCTGTGACAAAGCAAATCGCAAGTATTTTTGCTGTAAATGAAGGACTACTTGATGATGTAGAAAAAAATGAAATTAAAAAATGGGAAGAAGAAATGCACGCTTTCTTAGATGTTTCTAAAAAAGAATTATTGAAAAAGCTTGAAAATAGTTGGGATGATGGAATAAAGAATGAATTAAAAGAAGCAATTACTGAATATAAAAATTCAAAATAATATCTTAAATATATGGCAGTTCAAAGTAAAATAATAAAACAAAAAATGTTGTCTGTAGGTAATATCAAAAAAATTACCAAGACTATGGAAATGGTTTCTGTGTCTAAAATGCGCAAGGCTGTTTCTAATTCTTTGGCTTCCAGGCAATACGCAAGATATGCATTAGAACTCTTGGTTACACTTGCAAAAGAACGCAATATACCAAATCCTCTTTTAGAAGAAGGAAAAGGTGATAAAACTTTAATTGTAATCGTAGCTTCAAACAAGGGTCTCTGTGGAGGATACAATGTAAATATTTCTAAAGCTGTATCTAAATTTAAAAAAGAGAATCAAGACTTAGAATGTATTGCCATCGGCAAGCAAGCAGAAAGGATTGCAAATAGAAATAATCTAAAGATAGTTGCAAGCCTAAATGATTTCAAAGAAGATGTGACGCTCGATGAAATTGATTTATTGAAAAAGATTATTTTAAAAGAATTTATTGAGTTAAAAAAATATAAAAATGTATCTATCGTCTATACTCAGTTTATAAAACAATTAGAATACAGTCCAAGTATAAAAGAAATCATACCAGTATCTGCAAAGACTACAAGAAATATATTAGAAGAGACAGATAAGGGTAGTGTAGATGATCGGTTCGATAAGAAATCAATGGCATTATATTTATTTGAACCGAGTGAAGAGAGAGTCCTTGATAAAGTTATACCAGAATTGTTAGGAGCTACACTTTTTCAAATAATTCTCGAAGCACAAGCATCAGAGCATAGCTCTAGAATGGTAGCGATGAAAAATGCTACCGACAATGCCGGAGAATTATTAGATGATTTAAGATTGACATACAATAGAGCTCGTCAGACAGGAATTACTCAGGAGGTCGCTGAGATTATCGGAGGAGCAGAAGCATTAAATACAAATTAATCTGCTAAATGCAGACAAGAAAATATTATGAATAAAGGAAAAATAACACAAATAATTGGGCCAGTAGTAGATGTAAGGTTTGAAGGAGAACTTCCTTCTCTTTACAATGCACTTTCAGTTGAAAATTTTGAAGGTAAAAAAATAATTTTAGAAGTAAATCAGCACGTAGGATTGGGTGAAGTTCGTGCAATTGCGATGTCATCTACTGATGGATTAAAGCGTGATCAAGAAGTAATAGATACAGGAGCACCTATTTCTGTACCGGTAGGTAAAGAAGTGTTGGGAAGAATGTTTGACGTCACAGGAGAGCCAATCGACAATATGGAATTTTCTTCAAAAGAGAGAAGTCCTATTCACCGTGAAGCTCCAAGATTTGAAGATCAGGCTACTGATACAGAAATTCTTGAAACTGGTGTAAAAGTTATTGACCTTATTTGTCCATTCTTGAAAGGAGGAAAGGTTGGATTATTTGGAGGAGCTGGAGTGGGTAAGACTGTGATCATCCAAGAATTGATAAACAATATCGCAAAAGCTCACGGAGGATATTCTATATTTGCCGGAGTAGGAGAGCGTACTCGTGAAGGAAATGATTTGTACAATGAAATGAAAGACGCAGGAGTTCTCGACAAGACATCTCTCGTATTTGGACAAATGAATGAACCACCAGGTGCTCGTGCCCGTGTAGCTTTGTCTGCTCTTACTATGGCTGAAAATTTCCGTGATAAAGAAGGAAAAGATTTGCTTTTGTTTATCGACAACATTTTCCGCTTTACTCAAGCAGGATCTGAAATGTCGGCTCTTTTGGGACGAATGCCATCAGCTGTGGGTTATCAGCCTACTCTTGCTACAGAGATGGGAAATTTACAAGAAAGAATTACTTCTACTAAAAGTGGATCTATTACATCTGTACAAGCTGTATATGTACCAGCCGATGACTTTACTGATCCAGCGCCAGCCACTACATTTACTCACCTTGACTCGACTGTATCACTAAACCGTTCTCTAGCTGAGTTGGGTATTTATCCAGCTGTTGATCCACTTGATTCGAGTTCTACAATTCTTGAGGCAAGTATTGTCGGAGAAGAGCACTATACTGTGGCTCGTGAAGTACAAAGAGTTCTTCAAAAATACAAAGACCTCCAAGACATTATTGCTATTTTGGGTATGGATGAACTTTCTGATGAAGATAAAGTGCTTGTGGCTCGTGCAAGAAAAATTCAAAAATTCCTTTCACAACCATTCCATGTAGCAGAACAATTTACAGGAGCACCAGGTATTTACGTAAAAAGAGAAGACAATGTAAGAAGCTTTAAAGAAATCCTCGAAGGAAAATACGATCACATTGGTGAACAAAGTTTCTATATGAAAGGAAGTATTGAAGAAGTTGTCGCAGATCACGAAGCAAAACAAAATTAATTTAATTTATGAAGAATCTAATTTCTCTAAAAATTTTAACTCCAGAAAAATTTATATATCAAGATGATGTACTTGAGGTTTCTTTGCCTACAGAGTCAGGTGAGGTAAGTATTCTACCTGATCACGCACCGCTTGTATCTATAATAAAGACTGGAGAAATAAGAATTAGAAAAGAAGAAAATTCTGATGTTGTACCACTTTCCATAGCTTCTGGTATTTTAGAAGTTAGACCTAGCTTTAAAATTGATAATAAAAAAACAGAGATTATAATTCTTGCTTCAACTTCTGAATTCGCAAGTGATATAGATATTGAAAGATCACAACAAGCTTATAACAGAGCTCAAAAAGCCATGGAAGAAAAAGAAAACCTTTCAGATATTGATTTTGCTAAATTGCAGGCTGTAATAGATAAAGAATTAAATCGTATAAATGTAAGTAAAAAATGGAGACGCTAGTCTTCCTGTTTTTGTGGATCCTGTTTATTCTATTTTTTGTAACTTTTGTTTTTTTGTTGGTGTGGGTTTTTACATCATTAAAAAATAAAACTCCCTTCATACCTGTATCTATGCGTATATTGCCAGATATAAATAAAGTACTCGATTTAAAAGAGGGTAGTGTATTTTGTGATCTTGGTTCTGGAGATGGAAGAATTGTATACTATATAGCTAATCATAATCCAAAGATAAAAGTATTTGGTATTGAAAATAATCTATTTGCAATCATCCTGTCAAAGATTAATTTCTTTTTTCTAAAAATACAAAATAAGAACAACATTACTATTTTAGAAAAAGATTTGTTTACACAAGACCTTTCGTCTTTTACACACATAGTCTCGTATTTGTATCCAAATGTAATGGATGACTTGCTTGTAAAATTTGATAAAGAATTAAAACCTGGAACAAAACTTATTTCTATAAATTATCATTTCACAAATAAGCGTCCAATTTCAGAAATTGATTTGAAAAAAAATCGATTTAGTATGACTAGAAAGTTATACGTGTATGAATTTTAAAATATAATGATATAATATTTATATGGCTAGTAGTGAAATCATTAACTATATAAAAAAACAAAGAGATCTCAATGTTTCAGATGAAATAATAAGATCAAAACTTGCTTCTGTAGGCTGGATACAAGAAGATGTAGACAATGCTTTTTCTGACTTAAAAAGAGAAGATAAAATTTCAATTATAAACTCTAATTTTGAAAAAGAAAAATCTGTACCCACATCTCAAACTTCTGGTTATACAAAAGATCCATATCATGAGCCAATAGGGCAAGGTAGACCAGAAGCAGCATCTTTTATTAAAGAAGAGGTAAAGCCTGAAATGCAAACAAGTAGAACTTGGAGTAAACTTGGAGATACAAGTGAAAATAAAAGTGAAGCTCCAAGACAGGGACAAAGATTTGCTCCAGTATACAAGG
>CAZCDN010000022.1:0-7643 GCA_964497725.1 uncultured Candidatus Saccharibacteria bacterium
CCTTCAGATTTACCCGACATATGTCGAGAATAATTTTCAATACCATTACAGTATCCAACTTCTTTTATCATTGCTAAATCATAGCTTGTCCTTCTTTTAATACGCTCAGCTTCGAGAAGCTTTCCTTCTTTTTCAAATTTTTTCAATTGTGTTGCAAGTTCTTTCTTTATCAATTTTACTGCTTTATCTTGCATTTCTTTTGTAGTAATAAAGTGCTTTGCTGGAAAAATAAATATTGCTTTTTCTTCAGATAAAATATGCGAAGATACAGGATCGACTTTTGCAATTCTTGCAATCATTCCTTTTTCAAATTCAATTTGATATACAAAAGTCTCAGATATTGGCATTACTTCTATTTTTGATCCAATAGAGCGAAACTGTCCAGGATTGATATCAGCATTTGTTCTTTCAAAGTGAACTTCTATCATTTTTTTCATTAGAGCTGTGCGCTCTATTTTCATACCTACTTCAATTTTTAAATTTACTTTTTCATATTGCTCAGGACTTCCAAGACCATAAATACAAGATACTGATGCGACAATAATCACATCTTTGCGAGTAAGAAGAGCTTGTGTGGTCGCATGACGAAGCCTGTCGATTTCTTTATTGATCTGTGCATCTTTTTCTATGTAAGTATCAGAAGTCGGCATATAAGCTTCAGGCTGATAATAGTCATAATAAGATACAAAATAGTGCACAGCTGCATCTGGAAAAAATTCTCGGAACTCTTGGGCAAGTTGTGCAGCCAAAGTCTTATTGTGAGCTATTACAAGAGTAGGTTTATTCCATTCTTGTATTACATTTGCAATTGTAAAAGTTTTACCTGTACCTGTAGCACCAAGAAGTGTTTGTTTACCCATTCCCTTTTTTAGTCCTTTTAATATTTGAGAAATAGCCTCTGGTTGGTCACCATCGGGCTTGTATTCGCTCTTTAATTTAAAAATTTTATTTTGCATAATTATTTAGAAATTCTTTTTTAAATTCTTGAAAATTATTAGCGATGATTGATTCTCTCATATCAAAAACTAATTTTGTAATGAAATATAAATTGTGAATGGTAGCGAGCGTTGCTGCCTCCATTTCTTTTGCGCGAAATAAATGAGATAAGTACGCAAGTGTATAATTTTTACAAGTATAGCATTCGCAATCTTTTTCAATCGATTCAAACATTTGCACAAATTTTGCATTCAATAAATTTATCTTACCATTTTTTGTAAATACATTTCCATTGCGAGCAATGCGAGTAGGACCCACACAATCAAAAAGATCCACACCATTTTCTACTCCCATAAATAAATCTTCGGGTTCACCAATACCTAAAAGGTGGCGTGGCTTTTCTTCAGGCAAAACTTCATTTACCCACTTTACAGCGGTTTCCATATCTTCTTTTGCAAAACTTCCACCAATACCAAAACCATCAAATTCTTCAGATACACCATCTATTTCTACTTTCATTTCCGATAATACTTGTGCAGATTTTTTACGCAAAGCTTCATCTCTTCCACCTTGGACAATACCAAATATAGCTTGGGGAGGTGTATTGATCCTCCCCTGCGAAGGGGAGGTGGCTGAAAGCCGGAGGGGTCTGACCCCCTCTGCCTCCGGCATCTCCCCCTTCGCAGGGTGAGAAAAATACCCAGACTTCTCCGCTTCTAATTCTTTATGCTTTTTTAAACTTCTCTTTGCCCAAGCGTGCGTGCGGTCTAGTGCTTCGCTTTGATATTTTAAATCTTCAGTCGGACTTGTGCATTCATCAAAAGCAAAAATAATATCCGCACCGATATTTTGTTGAATTTCTATAGATTTCTCAGGTGTAATATAGTGTAGTGATCCATCAAGATGAGATTTAAAAGACACACCATCATTTCCTATTTTTGCAAGTGGGATAGCGTCAAGATTTGTAGATCTTTCTGGAATCATAAAATTTGGATCTTCTACTTTTGTGACTTTTGAAATATTTTTTCCATAAGCTGCACCAAGAGAAAATACTTGAAAACCTCCACTATCAGTCATAGTGGGGCCACTCCAATTCATAAATTTTCCTAGTCCACCAGCTTCACGTACGATCTCATCACCAGGTTGTAAATATAAATGATACGTATTTGCGAGTACGACTTGAATACCAGCATTTTCAAGCATTTCTGGAATAGTTGCTTTTACACTCGCTTTTGTACCTACAGTCACGAAAGCAGGAGTTTTTATGATTCCATGGGGAGTACTAATTTCCCCTGCTCTACCTAAAGCATTTTCTAATTTTTTTGTAATTTCAAATTTAAACATTTTATTTTTATACTATCTAAGTACTTGGACCCATTTTAACTCTTGTATATTTACAGGACTTTTTAAAATAATTTTATTTGTAGGATCTTTGGCTTCTGATATCGTATCTACGACAATAGCCAAGACTTTAGAATTTAATCCTGGCAATACTACAGCTACACCATTTGGTACAGATAAATCTTTTGGTATAACCATTTCAAAATTCCCACCACCACGACCGACAAGCTCTACACTTGCACCTACCACATCAATTTCTGCTTCAGTCACTTCGTCAGGACTTGAATACAATTTTACCAATGCTGTATTTTCATATATTTCTACAATTTCACCCAATGGCAAAGAATTGGAAACATATACTTTTTCACCACTTACAAGCATTTTATCTTTTCCTATATCTATAACTAAAGTATCGTATGGAGACTTGTTTGGTTTTGATAAAACTCGTGCCAATATATAGCTACTTGGATTTTGTATACGATTAAAAAGTTCTTTTAGTTCAGTATTTTCTCTTTCCAATATTTCATAGTTTGTCATTTTATTTTTTAAATCGATATTTTGATTTTGTAAATTTTGATTTTCATTAAAAACTGATTTTTTATTTCGTATTATATATGAAGAAGAATCAATACTATCAGAAACGATATTGCCACTTTTCCAAAAAGGCTTTCCTAAAAAATGAAATATACCTCCAAGTTTTGCAAAGAATCCAAAAAAAGAAAGTGAAAGAAATACAATTATAAGAATAGTACTTACAATAATTTTCTTATTTCTTTTATCTTTTTTTCTATCTTGAAGGTAAGACATTGTTTGCACTTATTAAAATATCTTTATAATTTTCAAAATCATCGAGAATAATTCCTGTACCTCGAGCAACTGAAGTAAGGGGGTCCTCTGATACATACACAGGGATTTTTATAGCTTCATACAATATCTTGTCGATATCGCGAATAAGAGCACCTCCTCCTGTGATGACTATACCTGTCTTCATTATGTCAGAAAGCAATTCGGGTGGAGTAGTTTCCAATACTTCTTTTACACCATCTACGAGGTTTAATATTGAAGATATGATAGCTTCGCGTATATCAGAATCAGTAACTATAACTTCGCGAGGAAGTCCTGTGACAAGGTCTCTGCCTCGTACTTCAGATTCCATATATTCTCCTGGAAGTGCAGACCCTACAGTAATTTTTATATTTTCTGCAGTTTTTTCTCCAATCAAAAGTTTAAATTCATCTTTCATATAATTCATAATATCTGAATTCAATTTATCACCTGCTATTTTAAGATTTTTAGAACGCACAATACCACCGAGAGATATCACAGCCACATCAGTAGTACCACCACCAATATCGATAATGACAGAACCGATTGCTTTGTGAACAGGTAAATGTATACCCACAGCTCCCGCCATTGGCTCTTCGATGATATGTACTTCGCGTGCACCCGCTGAACGAGCAGCATCTTGAACAGCACGAATTTCTACATTTGTAATACCAGTGGGCACACCTATCAATACACGTGGTCGAATAAATTTTTTAGAAATTTTTTCAGTTTTATTTATAAGGTAAGCAAGCATTTCTTCTGTAATTTCAAAATCAGAAATCACACCATCCACAATCGGACGCACAGCTTTCAAGTGCCCAGGAGTACGTCCAAACATTTGCTTGGCTTCAGCACCGACAGCTACTATTTGACCAGTCTTTTCATTTACAACTACTACTGATGGTTCATTTATGATAATTCCATGACCCTTCAAATACACCAAGGTATTTGCTGTACCTAGGTCTATACCTATATCGTTTGAAAATGTATCATAAATTTTTTTAAACATAATTAAAACTCTTTTAGTAATTCCTCTTCTGTAACTATTCTTCCTTTTTCTTCTATTCGAGTTTTTACTTCGACACCTCCTTCTTTTATACTTCTTTCTGAAATTACAAATCTATTTGGGATACCGATCAAATCAGAATCTGCAAATTTTTCTCCTGCAGTTACATCAGTTCTGTCATCAAATAATACTTCGATATTTTTCTCATTCAATAATTTATACAAATTTTCTGCTCTACTTTTTACCTCATCACTATTACCAAGTAAAACTAAATGTACTCTAAATGGAGCCACAGATTCTGGCCATATAATACCTCTATCATCAGAAAGCACTTCTACGATAGTACCCATCAGTCGCCCCAATCCGATACCATAAGAACCCATCAATACTAAATTTTCTCCTCCTTTTTCATCTTTGTATTTCAATTCAAAAGGCTCTGAAAAACGTGTTCCCAAAGAAAAAATATTGCCTACTTCTATAGCTCTATTTTCTACTAATTCTTCTTTTTTAAGACCAAGGCTTTCTATGACTTCATCATTGTAAACTTCTTTATTGATAGCAATACCCTTGCTTTCATCTACATATATAGTGTCTTCACCGGCACCTGTGATGGTTTGAAATTCGTGAGAAAACTTTGAAAAAGATCCACCCGAAGCAAAAGTAAGATATGTGATATGCCCTATACCTACACGCTTAAATACATTTTGATAAGATTGTTTTATTTTTTCATAAAATTGATTGTGTTCTTCTTCATTTTTAGAAAAAGAATAAAGGGCTTTCCAATAAAATTCTCGTCCGCGCATTATTCCAGATTTACTTCTTGTCTCATTTCGAAATATTTCTTTAAAATCGTATGTGTAGACTGGTAAATCTTTATAAGAACTAATGTACTGTTTTAAAATATTTGCGTGGGCTTCTTCATTTGTCCAAGACAATCCTACTTCTGTACCATTTTTTAATTTGGTCTTAAACCAGTTGTCTACCAAATCATCACTCCATCGTCCAGATTTTTCCCAAATTTCTTTATTTTGCATCATAGAAGTCTTCATTTCTATACCCCCTACCATATTCATTTCTTCTCTTATTATATTTTCAATCTTTTTGATTACCTTTAAGCCTAATGGTAAATACGAATACACACCAGCCATTTCTTTATGGATAAATCCACCTCTTATCAAAAGCTCAGCATTTTTTGCTACCTCATCAGCTGGAGCCTGTTTTTGTGTTTTTGTAAACAGTTGTGATTGTCTTGTCATATATTCATACTACCTTAAATAAGCCTTTTTTACAATTTGCGAAATATACAGTTTTATGCTATTATTTTATTAATTCCGTGAGGGTCTGCCTACCCATTTTGGTAGGATTTTTTATTAATAAAACCCTTGTAAATAGGCTGAAATGCTTAAAAACGGAATTTTAAAAGTCAGTCACTTTTAAAACAATTAATTATAAAAAAATAAATATATGAGTAAAGAAAATAGAATTGAAGAAATGTTTAAGCAAGGTGTGCACTTTGGGTATTCAAAAACACGAAGACATCCTACTATGTCTCCATACATATTTGCTACAAAAAATGGAATCGATATCGTAGATATTGAAAAAACAGAAAATATGCTTGAAAAAGTATCTGAGTATGTAAAATCACTTGCAGAATCTGGTAAGACAATCCTTTTTGTAGGTACAAAACCAGAAGCAAAACAAGCAATACTAGAAATAGCTCTTCCTCTCGGAATGCCTTACGTTACAGAAAGATGGGTTGGTGGTGCTCTTACAAACTTTCCAGAAATAAAGAAAAGAATAAACAGATTACTAAGTCTACGTGAACAGAAAGAAAAAGGAGAACTAGAAAAATATACTAAAAAAGAAAGATTGATGATTGATCGCGAAATCGCAGATATGACAAAAAACTTTGATGGTATTACAAGTGTCACAAAGACTCCTGATGTCATGTTTGTAGTTGATCCTAAAAAAGAATACATTGCTGTCACAGAAGCTAAAAAGATGAATATGGAAGTAATTGCTATAATGAGTACTGACTGTAATCTAAAATCAGTAGATCACGCAATTGTCGCAAACGATGGATCTGTATCTAGTATTTCATACTTTACAAAGACCCTAAAGAAAGCTTTTGAAAGTGGTATAAAAGAAGAAAACAACTAATTTTAAAATTGTTTTTGTATTGTTCTTATTATTAAATTTAAAATAAAATTTTTATGTCTACACAAATAACTACAGAATTAATAAAGGAATTAAGAGATGCTACAGGTATTTCTATAATGCAATGTAAAAATGCATTAGAAGAAGCTGAGGGTGATATGGAAAAAGCATTACTTGTATTAAAAAAGAAGTCTAGTGATATCGCTATGAAAAAATCAGATCGTGAAGCATCTGATGGTGTGATTGTAGTAAAAGAAGGAGAAGGAAAAACAATACTTCTTACTCTTCACTGTGAGACAGACTTCGTAGCAAAAAACTCTGATTTTACAGACCTCGCAGAAGCATTGGCGACAGTCGCTATATCTGAAGGAGTAGATAAAATGAAAGAAAAGGCTAGTGATGTAATAAATCCAGTATTGCAAAAAGTGGGAGAGAAAATAGAAATTGGTATGGTAAATGAAATCATAGGTAATACGATAGGAAGCTACGTACACAATGGTAAAAGTGCTGTAATAGTATCACTCAAAGGTGGAGACAAAGACCTTGCAAAAGATATTGCTATGCACATTGCTGCAATGCGCCCAAGCTTTACACACAGAGATGAAATAGATGAAGATATGAGAAATAAAGCTAAAGAAGTATTCCAAAAAGAAGTAGACGAATCAGACAAGCCAGCAGATATTAAAGAAAAAATGCTAAATGGAAAACTTGATACTTACTTTAAAGAACAGACTCTAGTAGATCAATCTTTCGTAAAAAATCCAGATATGACTGTGGGTGAACTACTTGCAAAAGGTGGTGCAACCATAGTAGAATTTGTAAGAGAGTCTATAGGTTAGATTTTTACGTATGATATACATCATTATAATTTTTATTGTTTCTATACTTACAGCGTTTATAGTTTTAAACTATAGCGCTTGGGAAGTTCGTAGTGGGCTTAGAAAATCTGAACGCGACTGGAAAATAATACTTCCCCCTGTTAGACAATTTGAAAAATATTTGCTATACTCTTTGAAACATTTGGTTCAAAATTTGGTTTTAGTAGTGGTAAAATACTGGATACTTTTTGTAACCAAGGTTAAAAAATGGGTAGCAGAAACTTGGCCAAAGATTAGAAATAGAATAAAAAAGACCAGTCATAAAGTTGAATCTGAATATCCTAAAGGTCCTTCGTTTATGAAAAGAGCCATATTTGAATCAAAGATAAAAATTAAAAGAATGAAGAAACAAATAGAGCAAGAAAATGATATGAATCGATAGATATATACTGCTTTAGTTGTTTTGGTAGATATCAAGGATAAGTTAAGTTTAAAATAAAATATATGCCGCTTTAGCTCAGTTGGTAGAGCAACGCTTTTGTAAAGCGAAGGTCCTCGGT
>CAZCDN010000023.1:0-7574 GCA_964497725.1 uncultured Candidatus Saccharibacteria bacterium
TCTATATCTTTCTCCCCCATTCCATAATGTTCGATCAATTCGTCAGGTGTACCTGATTGACCAAATTTATCATCGACTCCTATAAATTTCATCTTCACAGGATAATTTTCTGCGAGATGTTCTGCTACAGCTGAGCCCATACCTCCTTTTATTTGATGCTCCTCTACTGTAATTATTTTTTTTGTTTCTCTTGCAAGACCTTCTATTGATTTTGTATCTAGTGGTTTTATTGTAGCTAAATTCATTACTTTGATTTTTACTCCTTCTTTTTCCATTTTCTTAGCTACACTTAGTGCTTTGTATACGAGTGCACCCGTAGCAATTATCCCTACATCAGCAAGACCTTTTTCTGGTTGGAAAAATATTTGCGCTTTACCAATTTCAAAAGGTGTATCTTCTGTAGTCATTATCTCAGTTTTTTCTCGAGCGAGTCTTAGATACGCTGGACCCTTACATTTTGCAAGTGCGAGTGTAGCTTTTTTTGCTTCGATTGCATCACATGGAGAAAGTACAATCATATTTGGAAGTACACGCATCAAAGCAATGTCTTCGATAGCTTGATGTGTACCACCATCAGGACCTACGGATATTCCAGCATGACTTCCTACTATTGTTACCTTTTGGTCGTTGTAGCAAATAGTTGTCCTTATTTGTTCCCAGTTTCTTCCAGGAGAAAACATAGCATAAGATGATACAAAAGGTATTTTGCCCATCGCTGACATTCCACTTGCGACTGTCACCAGGTTTTGCTCGGCTACACCAATCTCCACAAATCTTTCTGGAAAGCGTGCTTTAAAAAGACCCATTTGTGTACTATCCGTAAGGTCGGCGCAAAGAGCTACGACATTTTTATCATTTTCTCCAGCAAGCAAAAGACCTTGTCCAAAACCTTTTCGGATAGGTACCATTTCTATTTGTGTAGCCTGTCCTGAGGGATTCGAAGGATCAAACATTTTTGTATTTAATTTTAATTCTTGATTTAACATAATTTTTTTATAATAAGTTTTCGAACTATATATAGTGAGCTTGTCGAACTATTCATGTTCACTTTTTATTCGCCCTCGAAATGTACGAAGTTCTTCCAATGCTTTTTTAGCTTCATCTTTGTCGGGAGATTTTCCATGCCAAGTAAAATCCATTTCAAAATTCTCAACTCCTTTTCCTGGTATAGTTCGTGCGATTATGACTGAAGGTTTTTCAAAGACTGCTTTTGCTTTACCGATAGCATCATTTATCATTTCAAAATTATGACCATCTATTTCTTGTACATGCCAATTAAATGCTTCCCATTTGTCGGCTAGTGGTTCGAGTGGCATTATATCTTCTGTATATCCATCGATTTGAATATTGTTCCTATCGATGATCGCTATTATATTGTTCAAACCTTCTTTTCCTGCAAGCATTATCGCTTCCCAATTATTTCCTTCTTGAAGTTCTCCGTCACCAAGCATACAATATATATTTTTGTGAGTTTTTTTACCATTGTCCATTCTATCGGCTATAGCCATACCTACCGCTTGTGAAAGCCCAGAACCAAGTGGTCCTGAAGAAGTCTCAAGCATTGGTAAAAACTCTCTATGTGGATGCCCCTGGAGCCTGCTTCCAAATTTTCGCAGTGTTTTCAATTCTTCTATAGGAAAGTATCCAGCGTGAGCCATAGTGGCATATAGTACAGGACAAATATGACCATTTGAAAGTACAAGCCTATCACGCAGTTCCCACTTTGGATTTTTGGGATCATGACGCAATCCGCCATATTCATTTGTAAAATATAAATAAGTAAAAATATCTGTCATACCAAGAGGTCCCGCAGTATGCCCACTACCTGCTTCAAGTAGCATCTCTACAATACTCATTCGTATATCATTTGCTTTGAGTTCGAGAAATTTTATTTTCTTATCATCTAAGTTCATACTTAAATTATATCACAATATAAAAATTAATTTATGATTTCTTGTAGTTCAGCAATTTCATCTTCTGGAAAAACAGAACCGAAAATAGCCGAGCCTACTACAAATCTATTTGCACCTGCTTCTTTCAAAGCAAGTATAGTATTTTTATTTACAGATCCGTCTACACTGATATCCAAATTTGGAAATTTTTCTTTTAGTATTGTTATCCTTTTTAGAACTCTTTCGTCAAATTCTTCACCCTGAAGACCTATTTGTGCTATACCCATACATTGCACAAATGATAAATGAGGAATGAGAGGATATATATTTTCTATTGGAGTGTCGTTATTTATAGCTACACCAATTTCAATATTTTCTCTTGTATACATATCGATAGCTTCTAAGAAATCTTTAAATTCTTCTGTGTTACCTTCAGCTTCAATATGAAAAATTATTCTTTTTGGTCCAAGTGCTACAAATGTAGCAAAATCTTTGTGTGCATACTTTACCATTAAATCAAGTTCTACATCTATCTCATTCCAGTATGGCAAGCCGTCTTCTTGTGCAAGAATACGTGCCATATCACCTCTATCTTTATCAAAAAAAGGAAAAGTTTTATCTGCCACAAAAAAACCGTCCATTATATCGAGTTGTACGAGTGGGACAATCTCAAATACCTGCGCCATTTTATTTCGCATATCTTCAAAACTCTTTGGCATTATTGCTGGTATGATTTCCATATTTATTATACATAGGGTATCCCTCTGTATTTTTTATTTAAATTAAAACTTTGATAATCTTCGTATGTGGCGTTCCTCTCCAGAAAACTTTGTATCGATAAATATTTTTATAGCATCTTTTGCTTCGTCTTCATTTATAAATCGTGAGCCAATAGAAATAATGTTTGCATCATTGTGTTCGCGTAGCAATCTGACTGAATCTATATTTACTTCATAATACACCCCCGCACGTACACCTTTTATTCTATTTGCACACATTGCTTCACCTTGTCCTGAACCACCAAACACAATACCAATACTTTCTTTGTCACTTGATACACTATTTGCTACAGGAGTTATAAAATCGGGATAATCATCATTGCCTTCAAATTCAAATGCTCCAAAGTCTTCTACTTTGTGCTCGAGTCCTATTAAGAAAGTTTTTATTTTTTCTTTGAGCTCATAGCCTGCGTGGTCTGATCCTAAATATATTTTCATATTAAAATTATAGCATGTAAAATGAAAAATACCTTAATTCGATAAATCGAGTTAAGATATTTTTCATGAGGCCCACAAACCCTATCGGTATTGCTACTGAATGACTTTCCCTCACAGTACGGTCTTCAGATTCCCGAACCTCATATACAAGTATAGTCTTTTATAAAACAAAAGCAATAAAAGTTATCCCCAGGTACTATTTTATTGTATTTCCTGTCTTTATTACATGCTCAAGTAGTGTATATGTATACCCCATCTCATTGTCATACCAACCCATCACTTTTACAAGATTGCCTCCTACTACGCGTGTCATTTCAAGGTCAGCGATTGAAGCGTGAGGATTTCCAAGTATATCACTCGATACTAGTGGTTCTTCTGTCGTTGTAAAAACTTTTTTCCATCTATCACTTTGTGCTGCATCTTTTAGAATTTGATTTACTTCTTCGACTGTTGTGTCTCTTTTTGCAATAAATGTCACATCTACAATTGAACCCGCTGGTACTGGCACACGAATAGATATACCATCAAAAAGTCCAGTAAGTTCCGGAAAAGCTTTTGTCACAGCAATAGCAGCGCCAGTCGATGAAGGAATTATGTTTTGGGCTGCGGCGCGGCCTTCACGTAAGTCTTTTTTACTTGGACCATCTACTAATGATTGCGTTGCCGTATAACCATGCACAGTATTTAAAATTGCTTTTTCTATTCCCAATTTTTCATTTAAAATTCCAATGAGTGGACTTGAAGCATTTGTAGTACAAGACCCATTTGAAGTAATATCACAAGTTCCAAACTTTTCTTCATTTACACTCATTAAGATAGTTTCGGCTATGTCTTTATTATCGCCGTCTTTTGCAGGCGCTGAAATTACAACTTTTTTCGCACCTTGATCGAGGTGGAATTTTGCCTTTTCATATGAAGTAAATAACCCAGTAGATTCTACTACTACATCAATACCCAATTCACCCCAAGGCAATTTTGTACTATCTTTTTCTGAAATAAATTTTATTTTCTTACCATCTATTATAATATTTGCACCGTCATTTTCAACTTTATGTTTAAAATTCCCATATACCGTGTCATATTTGAGTAAATAAGTAAGTGATTCGATAGAACCTAGGTCATTTACAGCCACGATTTCTACTTCGTCTCTTTCTTGTGCGATTTTTAAAAATGCACGACCAATTCTCCCAAAACCATTTATAGCAACTTTAATTTTCATATTGTTTTTCTTTTTATTAAATAATCCCATAGATTTATTATATCATTTATCTACAATAATTTAAAAATATTAATCATTTGACAAGACAAGAAAATAGTTATAAAGTATAAAAAAATCAAGCATTATGAAAATAAATAAAACTTTATTGATCATTTCACTAATCGTCCTTCTTTCTTCCTGTAGTAAAAAATTTACTACATATGAAGCAGGAATGCTGGCTACTGGTGGAGTTATTTTTTGTATCGGTATTTTTCTGGTAATTTCGTATCTAAACTTTTCTAATACAAAAAGAAAAGATGAAGAGGAATTACTCTAATTTAAAAAGCCGGTCCCCTAATGGACCGGCTTTTTTTATTCACCAATATATTCAAATCGTGGACCTGTATACTCTTCAGTATTCACTGTCTCAAAAAACATAATTTCTGGCCGAGCATAGATACGCCAACCAGTATGGGCAATATCTGTTATTCTTTTATACACCACCAATGATTCTAAATTTTCACTATGCTTAGCTAGGCTTATTATTATATAAGTATCTCCTTTATAGTGTTTATATATTTGACCTGGTTTGATTTCCATTTTATTTCAATAATTCTTTTAATAGTTTTACTACCAATTGTGGGTTTGCAGATCCATTACTTTCTTTTATTATTTTACCCACCAAGGACATTATCGCATTTTCTTTTCCACTCTTGTATATGGCTACTACATCAGAATTTTCATCAATGATTTTTTGCACAATACCCTTGATCTCTTCTTCATCATTTGTCTGTAAAAGATTTTTTTCTTCTGCAATCTTCATAGGCGAAGCATCATTTTCTACAATCATAGCAAGTATGTCTTTAGCTCCACGTGAAGAAATCGCATTACTAGATACCATATCTATAAGCTCAGCAAAGTGCTCACTACTTGGAGGCCTTGCCTCTAAGTTTGTATTTTTAATACCAAGATAATCTGAAGTAATATAATTTGAAGCAGTTTTGATTTTATCTTTATCACTATTTAGTTTTACGATCACATCTTCAAACCAGTCTCCGAGTTCTTTGTCTACTATATAGCTTTCTATATCTTCTGATTTCAATTTATAATCTGTGATATATCGAAGACGTTTAGCTTCAGGAAGCTCAGGTAATTCATTTTTTAATTTTTCTAAATCAAAAATTTCATGTAGATATAATTTTGGTAAATCTGGTTCTGGAAAATATCTGTAGTCGAGTGCATCTTCTTTTGATCTTTGTGAAAATGTAATTTGTTTTTTTTCATCCCACCCGCGAGTCTCCTGTACTATTTCATTACCTTTTCCTTCATCGAGAAGTGCACTCATTCTTTTTATTTCAAATTCTGCAGCACGCTCTACAGCCTTGAAAGAATTTATATTTTTTACTTCTACTTTTGTACCAAATTTATCTTTATCAGGTGAAATAGAAATATTGAGCTCGACTCGCATTTCACCTTTTTCCATATTTGCATCAGATACTCCAAGATATCGCAAAAGCAATTGTAATTCCCTTCCAAAATTGCCAGCATCTTTTGCACTATGTATTACAGGCTCTGTGACGAGCTCCATGAGGGGCACACCTGCACGATTGAAATCTACAAGAGAATGGTCGCCTTCGTGCTTATTTGTCGCTGTGTCTTCTTCTAGGTGTATACGTGTGATATCTACACCAGAAAGTACACCACCAGAGACTATTGGATATTTAAATTGACTAATCTGATAGCCTTTTGGAATATCAGGATAAAAATAATTTTTTCTATCAAATTCTGTAAAGTTTGCAATATTTGCACCAAGTGAAAGTCCTACTCGCACCACATGCTCGAGTGCTTTTTTATTTATCACAGGCAAGCTACCAGGATGTGCCATACATACAGGACATATATTTGTATTTGGATTTTCTTCATCTGGATTATTTACACAGCCACAAAACATTTTAGAATTTGTTTTGAGTTCGGCGTGAACTTCTAATCCTATTGTAGTAAAATACTTATTTTCCATACTATTGATATTCTTTTAAAACTTTTACTAAATCATTTGAGAAAGATTTTATATTCTCTTCATCATATAAAGATATTGTAAATACTTTTTTACCAAGTTTCTCAAATTCTTTTACCCTCTTACTAATTTCTTTTTTATCTTCCACTATATCAGTCTTTGTCAAAAGAATAATTTCATCTTTTTTACCAAGACTTTTATCATAAGTCTCAAGTTCTTTTCTTATATTTTTGTATTCTTTCATCATGTTGTCACCATTTTCAAAAGACACAAGATGTAGTATCATCTTTGTTCTTTTTATGTGTTTCAAGAATTTTATACCCAAGCCTTTGCCCTCTGAAGCTCCTTCGATAAGTCCTGGTATGTCAGCAATAATAAAACCATAGAAGTCACCCAGGTTTGGATCGAGTGTAGTAAATTGATATGAGCCGATTTTAGCTTTTGCATTTGTAAGAGAATTTAAAAGTGATGACTTTCCTGCATTTGGCAATCCGGCAAGCCCGATATCTGCAAAAAGTTCTAATTCAATTTTAAAATTACCTTCTTCTCCTACTCTACCTTTTGTAGCTTTTTTAGGAGTAGTATTTATTGAGCTTTTAAATCTTTCATTTCCAAAACCACCAGCACCACCTTTTAAGAGTAATTCTTTTTGGCCTTCGTATTCAAGCGATACTGATGCACCACTTTCCACATTTGTAATAATAGAGCCTACTGGAAAAATGATTACTAAATCATTTCCATCTTCTCCATGCTTACTACCTCCCATTCCAGGCATACCATTTTCAGCCTCAAATTTTTTCTTGTGCTTGTATTTTGAAAGCAAGTGTATATCTTTTATAGCTTTTGCATATACATTTCCTCCATGTCCTCCATTGCCTCCATTTGGTCCACCTTTGGCAATAAATTTCTCCCGGCGCCATCTTACAACCCCGTCTCCACCGTGGCCTGATTTTGCAAAAAATTTTAATTCATCTATAAACATATTATTTTTCTAAAGCATCTTTAGCTAGTGATAATGCGCCCTCTTTTGTTTTAGCTACAGCTAAAAATCTACCGTTGTGACAAAATATTGAGTCCTTTACTCCTGTAGTTTTTGCAAGTTCTTCGTCTCTTTTTCCTGCCCAAGATTCTGGAAGAGGTTTTCTATTTTCAAAACTATATTTTTCTTTTCTTACGCATTCTACTCTCCACATACCAGTCTTTGGATATACTACATAAATAGGCTCCACATGTCCACCTAGTACATCACCCCA
>CAZCDN010000024.1:0-5198 GCA_964497725.1 uncultured Candidatus Saccharibacteria bacterium
AAGACCAATCATATTTTCTTTGGACTCTTACAAGTGATGACCTCGAGCATACACTTTTTCCAATAGGACATTTAGAAAAAAGTGAAGTAAGAAAAATTGCAGAGAAATATAAATTGCCAACTGCAAAGAAAAAAGATTCTCAGGGTGTATGTTTTCTTGGTCCTCTTGATATGAAAGATTTTTTAAAGCACTATATAAATGAAAAAGAGGGTAATATAGAAAATACGAAAGGTGAAGTAATAGGTAAACATCAGGGCTCTATCTTTCATACTCTTGGAGAAAGACATGGACTAAATATTACTAAAAAGACATCGTATGATGAGCCATACTATGTGGTCGCAAAAGATTTTGAAAGAAATGTATTGATTGTATCTCAAGATAAAGATGAATACAAAAAACAAAATGAATTTGTAGAGCTAGAAAACATAGTTATAAGAGAAGAAATTGATTTAAATAAAAACTATACTGCACAAGTACGATATCATGGTGAGTATTTATCTATAAAAATCATAGAGAAAAATACAAAAAATCTAAAAATCCAATTTTTAAAACAAGATAGTGCTTTAGCTTCTGGTCAGTCAGTAGTGATATATGATGGTGATATTTGTGTAGGAGGTGGAATTGTAGCCTAATTCATAAACCAGGATAATTTGCATAATTTTGCAAAAAATAGCATAATTTTAATACATGAGTCCTGAAACTAAAAATTGTCAAAACTGTAAGAATGACTTTGTAATCGAGCCAGAAGATTTTGTATTTTATGAAAAAATAAAAGTCCCACCACCGACGTTTTGTGTTGAGTGTAGAGAACAAAGAAGATTAGCATTTAGAAATACTCATGCCCTATATAAAAGAAAAGATAGTTTTACTGGAAAAGAAATAATTTCTATATATTCTCCAGATAAAGATTTAGTTGTAATAGATCAGCGGGATTGGTGGGGTGATAGTTGGGATCCAATGGATTATAATATTGAATACGATTTTTCGCAGCCGTTTTTTAAACAATGGAAAAGCCTTAGAGACAAAATACCACTACAAAGTTTATCAAATTCTAAAGCTATTAATAGTGATTATTGTAATGTGGCTGAAGAAAGTTATAATTGCTATCTTATTTCTGCTTGTTGGAAAAGTGAGAGAGTTTTGTATTCTGATTCTATTCATTTTACAAAGGACAGTATGGATCTACATGTTGTGTACAGAGTAGAATTTTGTTTTGAAGATGTTTCTTGCGCAGATTCTTATAAATTATTTTATAGTCAAGACTCTCATATGTGCACAGAGTCTTATTTCCTTTATGATTGCAAGGGTTGCACAGATTGTTTTATGTCTTCAAACTTAAGAAATAAGAGCTATGTTTTTAAAGGAGAACAACTTTCAAAAGAAGAATATAAAAAAAAGATGAAAGAAATTAATCTTGGAAGTTTTAAAGAAATAAAAAGATTAAAAGATGAATTTGAAAAAATGAAATTAAATTCAATACATAGATTTGCTTATATTTTTAATTCTTTTAATTCGACTGGAGATAATATAGAGCATGCTAAAAATTGCCAAAATTGTTTTAATGTAACTGATTCTGTAGAAGACTGCAAAAATTTATTTTGGGGTGGAATGAAGGCAAAAGAGGTTTTTGACAGTGGTCCCGGTGTGGGTGATGGAACACTAATGTATGAAGTATTCGATACAGGCATAGGAGCATTTAAAAATCTATTTACTAGTGTTGTGTATAATTGTATAAATGTAGAGTATTCTTTTAATTGCTATAACTCCTCGTATTGTTTTGGTTGTATTGGTCTTCGTAATAAAAAATATTGTATTTTAAATAAACAATACACAAAAGAGGAATATGAAAAACTTATACCAAGAATCAAGCAACATATGATAGACATGCCATATGTAGATAAAAAAGGACGAGTGTATCGATATGGTGAATTTTTTCCAATAGAACTGTCTCCTTTTTGTTATAATGAGACAGTAGCACAAGACTACTTTCCGTTAACACAAGAAAAATCAGAAGAATTTTTCTTTTTGTGGAAACAAAAAGAAAAAAGAGAATATTCTCCGACACGAACATATAATGATTTACAAGATGATATAAAAGATATAGATGAATCTATTCTAGATGAAATTATAGAGTGTGAGCACAAAGGTCTTTGCACAGATAGATGTACTACTGCATTTAAAATTATAGAAGACGAGCTTGTTTTTTATAAAAGATTCAACATACCACTCCCTAGATTGTGTTATGGTTGTAGGCATTCTACACGTTTTAAAATGAGAAATCCAATGAAGCTTTGGCATAGAGTTTGTATGAAAGAAGGTTGTAATAATGAATTCGAAACTTCATACGCACCAGAGCGTCCTGAAATTGTATATTGTGAAAAATGTTATCAACAAGAGGTAATATGATATAATCATAAAATGAAAGATATACAAATACTTATCGTAGATTATGGTTCTCAGTACACACTTGTGATTGGGCGCACACTTCGAGAGATTGGAGTTCGAAGTATAATACTACCCCCAAATAAAATAGAAAATTGGCTAAAAGAAAACACTCCAAAGGCTGTAATACTATCAGGGAGTAATTTTAGTGTATATGCTCCTGGTGTACCGGGTATTCCCGATGTATTAGATACGACAGGTCGTAAATACTTTATACTAGGTATTTGCTATGGTATGCAACTTTTAGCTCACACAAAAGGCGGTACTGTAGAGCGACCACATGGTCATAGTGAGTATGGTCCTGCAAAAGTTACTTTCGACAATACTCATCCTCTTTTTCAAAATATTGAAAATGAGAGTATTGTGTGGGCAAGTCATGGTGATACTGTCACAAAATTGCCAGATGGTTTTAAAGAAATTGCATCTTCGGGTGGAATTTCAGCAATGACAAATCAAGAAAATAATGTGTTTGGAATTCAATTTCATCCAGAGGTTACAGATACAATAGAAGGTAAAAAAATATTGCAAAACTTTTTAAATATTTCAAATTGTGTAAATGATTGGAATCCAGAAGATTTAGTCTTAGAGATTCAAAATGAAGTTCGTGAAATTTTGAAAGATAATGATACAAACGTAATCTTGGGTGTATCAGGAGGGGTGGATTCTACTGTGCTTGCTCGAGTTCTCGCTCCTGTATTGGGTGACAGGCTTATCTGCGTAGCTATTGATACAGGTGGAATGCGTAATGGAGAAATGGAAGAACTAAAAGAAAATGTATTGAGTACTGGTGTAAAAGGTATAAAGATTATTGACGGGGAAGAAGAATTTATAAAAAACATAAGTATTACTATAGATGCAGAAGAAAAACGTGCAAAATTTCGTGATGTGTATAAAAGAATTTTTGAAGAACAAATAAAAAAATACAATGAAGGATTTATAGTACAAGGTACACTCGCAACCGATATCATAGAGAGCGGTAAAATAGGTGAATCGGCAATGATAAAGACTCATCACAATGTGGGTCTTGATTGGAATGTAGAAGACCTTCATCCATTTAGAAATTTATTTAAATATGAAGTACGCGAACTCGGACGTACACTGGGACTATCAGAAAAAGTATATGCAAGAAATCCTTTTCCTGGTCCAGGATTGTATCTTCGTATTATAGGTACACCAGTATCAAAAGAAAGATTGGAATTAGTAAGAGAGGCTGATGGCATCGTGACAAACATTTTAAAAGAATACAATTTAGACAGGGAAATTTCTCAACTCATCGTAGCCCTTATCGGTATTTCTTCTGTCGGTGTAAAAGGGGATGAGCGTGTATATGGGCATGCATTGGCTATCCGTGCTGTAAAGACTGTAGATTTTATGACAGCAAAAGGGTACTACTTTTCACAAAATGTAATGGAAGAGATAATAAATGCTCTTACAAAACACAAAGACATAGTACGTGTATTTTTCGATATGACGCCAAAACCCCCAGCCACTACAGAATTTGAGTAGACAATAAATAGCTTCAAAAAATACATTAAATTTTTTCGCTTTACCCTCTCTGCGGGGGCTTCGACACGATAAAAATTTAATGTATTTTTTTTACGCTATGTGCACTTTATAGTGTAAATGAATGCTCTCTGTCGGGGCCTGTACCTACAGATACTATTTCTACTCCTTCTGGAAGTTTACTTTTTACAAAATTTAAATAGTCGATAAGTTCAGGAGATGCATCTTTTATATCAGATGTCTTAAAATTTCCATCACCCCAGCCTTTTGCATCTTCTGTAACTACATCTGTGACTTCATCTAATCTAAATGGGAATTCTTGAAATACATCATTTCCTTTTTTATAACCAGTCACCACTTTTATATCATTTACTGGACAGATGTCGGATTTGTTTATAAAAATTTTATTTACTCCAGAAATATTTATAGCATAGTTGAGTGCAAATAAATCGAGCCAGCCACACATACGAGGTCTACCAGTAGTTGCCCCAAATTCGTTTCCAGCTTTCTGAAAACCTTTTTCTACTTCTTCATCTTTTATGCGAGCAGGGAAGTCGCCACCACCTACTTTCGTAGTATATGCTTTTATGACTCCATATATATCATTTATAAAACGGTGAGAAATACCAAGCCCCATACACACGTTTGCGGGTAATGTATTCGAGCTAGTTACATTTGGATAATCTCCAAAATCAATATCGAGCATCACACCTTGAGCTCCTTCTGCCAATATGTTTTTTCCTTCTTTAAGTTTTTTATTTATCAAATATGATAAGTCGCATATATTTAAAGTTTTTAATATGGTTAATGCTTTGATCCAATTTTCTTTTGCTACTTTTATTTCTTCGTATGGAATTTCGAAACCGTATTCTTTTTCATACATCTTTAACAAATTCATGTGTAGTTCGAAAAGTTTCTCTTCTTTTTCTTGAAAGCTTGAAAGAAGTAAGTCTCCAATTAAAAGACCTCTGCGTGCACGCGAGTCGCTATATGCTGGACCTATACCTCGAGCTGTAGTTCCTATTTTTTCACCATCTTTACTTCTGTAGTATTCCTCGGCTTTATCTAAAAATGGATGCATAAAAGAGACTAATTTTGCACGATTTGAGATATAGAGTCTACTTGTGATATCAAAACCTATTTCTTTCAATTGCTCCATTTCTTTTATAACTGATATTGCATCTACTACTACACCATTTCCTATATAAAGCTCGACATCTTTATGAAGACATCCTGAAGGTATAATATGACCG
>CAZCDN010000024.1:5208-7247 GCA_964497725.1 uncultured Candidatus Saccharibacteria bacterium
CTAAGCCATTGTATTTTAGAGTATGACCAGCATTTGCTCCACCTTGAAAACGGGCTACACCAGAATATTTTCCACTTAGTATTAGCTCATCTATATTTTTACCCTTACCTTCGTCTCCCCATTGAAGACCCACAAGCACATCTATAAAACCATGTCTGTTTTTTGTGTGCATATATTATTTTTCTCTTGTATAGTTTGGAGCTTCTTTTGTAATAAAAATATCATGAGGATGACTTTCCTTTATTCCTGAATGGGTGATTTTTACAAATTGAGCTTTTTCTTTTAATGTATCTATATTCTTCGCACCACAGTACCCCATACCAGCTCGAAGTCCACCAATGAGCTGACTTATCGATTCACTAAGGGGTCCTTTTAGGGGTACGCGACCAACAATTCCTTCTGGTACCAATTTTTTAATATCATCTTCTGTGTCTTGAAAATATCGATCTTTTGAACCTTCAGCCATCGCTTCTACTGATCCCATACCACGGTATGTTTTATACTTTCTATTTTCATATATAATAGTCTCTCCTGGAGATTCTTCTACTCCAGCAAAAAGTGAACCTGCCATTATGGTACTTGCACCAGCGGCTATTGCTTTTGGTATGTCTCCGGTAAAGCGTATGCCACCATCAGCAATTACTGGTACACCAGTTTTTTTAATTGCTTGCGCTACTTCGTATACTGCTGAAAATTGAGGGTAGCCTACACCTGCGACTACTCGAGTAGTACATATTGATCCAGGACCAATACCTACTTTTACAGCATCAGCTCCAGCTTTTACTAAATCTTTTGCAGCTTGACCAGTGGCAATATTTCCAGCTATTACATCGAGCTTTGGAAAGGTCTTTTTAATTTTTTTTACCATATCCATCACACCTTTTGAATGACCGTGTGCTGTATCGATAGTGATCACGTCCACTCCACTTTCCACAAGGGCGGTGACTCTATCTACAGTATCAGCAGTCACTCCAACAGCAGCCCCTACACGAAGCCTACCCAAATGATCTCGGCAAGAATTTGGTCTTGATTTTATCTTCATAATATCTTTGTATGTGATAAGACCGATCAATTTATTGTCTTTGTCTACAAGAGGTAATTTTTCAATTTTGTTTTCTGTGAGAATTACTTCTGCTTTTTTTAAATCAGTTTTTATATTTCCAGTAATTAGATTTTTTTTAGTCATTACTTCAGCGACAGTCTGATCTAATTTTTTTTGAAATCTCAAATCTCTGTTTGTGAGGATTCCTTTTAGAATTTTATTTTCATCCACTATCAGAATACCACCGATTTTATTCTCTTTCATTGTCGCCATTGCTTCTTTGAGAGATGCATTTTCTTGTAGTGTGACTGGATCGTGTATCATCCCACTTTCAGAGCGCTTTACTTTGCGTACTTCTTTTGCTTGCTTTTCGATAGTCATATTTTTGTGAATCATGCCGATACCTCCTTCTTGAGCAAGTGCTATAGCCATAGTGGATTCAGTCACAGTATCCATTGCAGCAGATACGATGGGAATATTTATTTTTATATTCTTAGTGAGATATGAAGAGATGTCTACATCACGAGGTAATACTTCAGAATACTGAGGCACTAGCAATACATCGTCATAAGTGAGGCCTTCTTTGAAATTCTCATTGTTTTTGACAGCCATATATAAACATATATTAGCACATACTCATTTGTGATACAATAAATTCTTTTCCAGAAGCAAGGCTTCTGGAAGCTTGTGAAAAATATACTTTTTGCTATTTATAGATTTTTTACTTATAATTAAAAAATGAATTCAGAAACCCATTCGACTAGTTCAACAAGTTCACCACAAGAAAACTCAGGGCAAGTAAAAAACACTTCGAATACCTCAGTGCAAGTTTGTCAGAACTGTAAAAACGATTTCACGATTGAACCCGATGACTTTTCTTTTTATGAAAAGATGAAAGTCCCTGTTCCTGAAATCTGTCCTGATTGTCGCTTTAAAATGAGAGCTATATGGCGCAACGAAACTACTCTTTATTCAGGTCGCAAATGCGATTTGTGCA
>CAZCDN010000025.1:0-7209 GCA_964497725.1 uncultured Candidatus Saccharibacteria bacterium
CCTCCGACCTTAGCTTTATGAGTGCTACGCTCTAACCAACTGAGCTACGCCGACATATATATTTTTAAGAAACAATTATTTTCGTCTACGCGGAATCTAACCAAGACACCTACTCCGACATATTAATTAAATTGACTTTCTTTTTATGACTCCAACCTTTTATCTGCCTTTCTCTTTTCAATGCATCTGATTGACTTTCACACTCTTCTAAATAAATTCTTTCTATTACATTGTGAGTACGTGTATAATTTCCACCTTTTTTATTTTTATGTTCTAAAAATCTTCTATCTGGATCATTAGTAGAACCAGTATAGAAACTACCATCTTCACATTTTAAAATATATACAAACCACATAATAGAACCTTGCCCTTTATCAGCCCTTCGGCAAGCTCAGGGCACTTCGCCTCGCTCGCGGAGTGCCTGCACTGAGCGAGCGTAGCGAGTCGAAGTGTTGCGGGGATCGGAATCGAACCGATGTCCCAAGGTTATGAGCCTTGTGAGATACCTCTTCTCTACCCCGCGTGTAATATAATATAAATTATATAAAAAAACACTAAATCGTGTAATTTTTGTATTATAACAGAAAACTATTATTTTGCAAAACTAGATTATTTTAAATTCATCAAATACACTTTCATACAATCGCATAAGTCTTCTTGTCTCCATTTGCGAAAGCGAGAAATTCATACCTTCATGAGCAATCCTATTTCTTACATTGTGTGCTTCAAAGGCATTGTTTACAGTGACAAATACACCTCCCTCTCTAGCTGACTTCAATCTATCTGCCATAGTAGCACCAAAATAGCCTCTTTCTTTTAATAGGTCATCGAGCATAGAATCGGCTTCTATTACAGCAAATCTCCAATCAGATTCATTCTCACTTGCTGTCAATTCTAGGATACGATTCCATCGAGTATTTACTTTATCGCTATTTCTTTCATTGCGAGCTCTTGCAAGATTTATTCTACGCTCAATATCTATCTTGTCATTTATTTGCAATTCTCTAAGTCTTACAATTGAAAATACAATGATTGCTAAAAATAGAAGTGAGAAAAAAGCTGATACGGTCCCCACTACACTCCAAGTATGACTACTAAAAAGTACTCGAGCCGCAGGTCCACTTCCATCAGAAATTCTTCTAAACAGTCCTTCGATATTAAAAAACTTCACATCAAATAGTGTCTCTGATCCAAAAAATACAAAAAAGGCTAGCACAAAAATACCTATCACTATAGGTAGTAAATTCAGCCCATTATCACCTTCTGATTTTTTATCAGCCATTTATATATTATACCTCGTATTTTTCTTTTATCAAAAAGAAAAAGTGTAAAAATTATTTTTCAAATTCTCTACCAATAGAAAAAAGTATATCTTCCCTCCACATTGGCGCCATTATATGTACACCGAGAGGTAGCCCATCACTTGTCTTTCCAAAAGGTACTGATATAGCAGGAATTTCTGCAATGTTTGCAGGTACTAAAAACAGATCAGATAAATACATCGATACAGGGTCTTTTGATTTTTCTCCAAATTTAAAAGGTGGGAATAAGCACGAAGGAGTGAGTACAGCATCCACATTTTTAAATACATTTTCGAGTTCTTCTTTTATAGCTTTTTTAAGAGCATATGCTTTTTCATAATACTGATCTTTATGTCCACCAGAAAGTATATATGTGCCTAGCATTATTCTTCGTCTTACTTCTTTTCCAAAATACGACCCTCTAGTTTTTGTATATAATTCAAATAAATTATTTGCATCATGACTTGCTCCATATTTTACTCCATCATAGCGAGCAAGATTACTCGAAGCTTCAGCTGGCTGAATTATATAATACACAGATAGAGAATACTTTATCAAAGGCAAAGAAATATCTACTATTTCGTATCCTTCACTTTCTAATTTTTTACAAGCATCATCAAAACTTTTCAAGACTTCTTTATCAAGACTGTCCCCTGTCAAAAATTCTCGAGGTACACCCACTTTTTTTCTACTTCCTATATTTTCATTTTTTACTCTTAGAGCAGGTGGCACAGAAGTACTATCATCTTTGTCATAGCTATTTATTGAATTAAAAAGTATTTCTACGTCATCTACAGTTTTTCCAATTGGTCCCACTTGATCAAGAGAGCTTGATAAAGAGATAATACCATTACGAGATACAGCTCCATAAGTAGGCTTCAATCCTACAAGATTACAAAAGGATGCGGGCTGACGAATAGAACCTCCAGTATCAGTACCAAGAGAAATAAGCGCACCATCCATAGCTACAGCTGCTGCAGGGCCCCCAGAAGAACCACCAGGCACTCTAGTATAATCAAGTGGGTTCAATGTAGGCCCATATGCACTAGTCTCATTAGAAGAACCCATAGCAAATTCATCCATATTTGTACGTCCTACAAAAATTACTCCTTGTTCTTTTAGTTGTGATACCACAAAAGAATCATAAGTCGCGTTATAGTTTTCAAGTATTTTAGAACCCGCGCTAGATATATGATTTCTAATAAGCATATTGTCTTTCAAAGCAATTGGTATACCTGTGAGCAGTGTAGCAGTTCCTTTTACAAACATGTCTTCAGCTTTTTCTATTTGTTCCTTTATATCAGAATATATTTCTAAATAAGCATTTATATCTTTATTTTTTTCTTCTATATTTTCCAGGTATGCATTCGCAAGGTCGCCCACAGAAAAATTACCATTTTTAATGCTTTCATGAGCTTCTTTAATATTTAAATTTCTTAAATCAATTTTCATTTTAAAATTATAAAATCTTTTTTACTTTTAAATAATCATCTTTACTTTCAGGCATTTCTTTTATTATAGATGTACGGAAATCTCTATTTTCTTTTTTGGCTTCATCTTCTCTATACACATTTTTAAGAACTAAATCTTTATTTTGATTTATCTCTACTCCAGATTCATTGATCTGAGATATATATTCAAGAATTTTATCAAAATCAATAGCAAGGTCATTGATTTCATCTTCACTTATTTCAATTCTTGCTTTTTCAGCTAGATTTTTTATATTATCTATTTCCATATGACCAGTATAGCAAAATAACAGGCTATTTAAAATAGCCTGTTATAAACCCTTATTTTAAAAAATTATTCGAGTATTTTCACAAACTCTTCTTCCGACAGTATTTTTACACCCATTTTTTGTGCATCACTATATTTATTACCTGGTTTTAATCCCGACACCAAAAAATCTGTCTTTGTAGACACAGAGCTCACCACCCTACCTCCTAAAGAAATTATTTTTTTCTTTGCATCATCTCGATGCATACCGACAAGCGTGCCAGTGAGTACAAAAATCTGGCCTTTCAATTTATTATTTTCTAATTTTTTAAAGTATGGATTTACTCCATTTGATAAAAGCTTATCAATAAATTTCACATGACTCTTGTCACTAAAAAAATCATATATACTTTTTGCTACTACCGGACCTATATTTTCTATATGATTCAATTCATCAATACTTGCTTTTTGAATTTTTTCTAAAGATTTAAAATAGTTTGCAATATCACGTGAAGTTTGCTCACCCACATTTAAAATTCCCAATGCATAAATAAAGCGCCACAAAGGAATTTTCTTATGTAAATTTATCGATTTTATGATATTGTCAGCCGATTTTTCTCCAAAACGCTCGAGTCCCGACAAATCAGATTCTACCAAAGAAAAAAGGTCAGCTGAGTCTGATATAAGCCCTTCTTCTTTAAGTCTATCTATTATTTTGGGACCGATTTCATATATTTCATAAGCATTTACAAAGTGCTCCATTTGTCTTTGATTTTTTGCTTCACAATTTTTATTTGTACAGTAGTATGCTACATCTTTTTTTTCTACTGCACTTTCGCACACGGGGCATTTTTTTGGCATTGTAAATTTTTTTTCTTTACCTGTACGCAAATTTGGCAACACTTCTACCACTTCAGGTATCACATCTCCTGCTTTTTGTATTACTACAGTATCACCGATTCTTATACCAAGTCTTTCTATTTGGTCCATATTATGAAGCGTAGATTTTGATACAGTTGATCCAGCCACAAGAGTAGGCTCAAAGTGAGCAAGAGGTGTGAGTACACCAGTTCTTCCTACATTTACACTAATGTCTATGACTCTTGTCGTCGCACGCTCAGCTGGATACTTAAAAGCAATAGCGTATCGTGGAGCTTTTCCGGCAATACCGAGCCTTTCTTGCAATTCTATTTCATCTATATAAATCACTACTCCATCTGTACCATAAGCAAAATTGTCTCTAATCTTTGAAATACTATCTATAAAATCAAAAATCTGATTTGTATCTTTTGCAATGACTTCATGTGTATCTACTACAAAACCCAAATCTCGTAGCATATTATGTCTATCCGAATGGGTTGGCAATTCATCTTTTTCATTTAAGAATACGATATCATAAGCAAAGAAATCCAAATTTCTCTCTTTTGCAATTTTTGGGTCAAGCTGTCTCAATCCACCAGCAGCTGCGTTTCGAGTATTTGCAAAAAGAGGTTTATTTTCTTTTTTATTTTTCTTATTCAAATCCTGCCATACTTTTTTACTCATGACTACTTCACCTCTTACGTACATCTTACTTGGATATTTTTTTTTGAGATTTAAAGGTACACTATTTATCATCTTCAAATTTTCAGTCACATCTTCTCCGATAAAACCATCACCTCTTGTCGCACCTTTTACAAATTTCCCTTCTTCATATAAAAGTGACACTGCCAATCCATCAAATTTTAATTCACAAAAATAATTTTTCTCTTTACTATTCAAATTTTTTTCAATTCTCTTCTCCCATTCCATTACTTCATCTTTTGAAAATGCATCATTGAGTGAAAGCATTCTGGACACATGTGTAACCTTTTCAAAAAAAGGAAGTGGTTTACCTGCCACCCTATCGAGACTTGAATCTTTTTCTTCAAATTCTGGATTTTCTTTTACTAGTTTTTTCAACTCTCGCGACAAAGAGTCATATACATCATCTGTCGCATTTGGATCATTTGTATTATGATATTTATTTCGTAGGTGCTCAATCTCACTACGAAGTTTTATTATTCGCTTTTTTATGTCTTTTTTGTCCATATTTAATAAGAGATTTCAATACCTCTTTCTACCACATTGTTACCAGAACACATATTATAACCCTTTGCTTTGATTATTACAGGGCTAGTTCTCTTATCGATATCAATACTAAAGCAAGGCTCCTCGTTACCATTAGAACCCGATAAAAAATATTTATTTACAATAGAGATACCTACAGACAAAAATAATCCTCCACATTCAAATGCATCTCCAGAAGAAGCGAGAGTATTTAAATCTACATATCTCGATGCAAATATTCCACATTCACCAGCAGTATCTGCTTGATAAAAAGCAACCTGTGATTCACGAGCAGTATTTGATAAAATTAAATTTTTAGAAAGATTTAAAGATATACCTGATGCAATAGCTACAATGATACTTATTATAAGTATTGTAAAAAGTAAAGCAAAACCTCGATTGTTTTTTTTATTTTTCATATTAGTTCCACATAGTAAGACTAGCTTTTAATTCTTTTGATTTTTGAATTTCTCCATTTCTCCATTCTACTTTTGATATTATATTTACAGAATCACAACTCGATAGCAAAGTGACGCATTCCACATTTATTGTATTTCTAAATTCACCATTTTTCGTAATAGGAGTTGTCACTGCAGGACTTACTTGCAAAGAAGTAAAATGTCCAGGAAGAAAAGGTTTTTTAATTGTACAGCCATCTACTCCACCACATTGACTATTTAGATCATTTGTAAAAGTTGCCCAGCTTCCTTGCTGAAAAGCCAAGCTATCTCTCAAGTTTCTAATATAATCTATTCCTTCTTGAGCTATATACATAGCTTTGATTTCATTTTTTGCATATCGAGCTGAAAAAATACTACTACTGGTAAGAGAAATTACTGATGTGATCACAAGAGAAAGTATCATTATAGCGACAAGTGTCTCTATCAAAGTAAAACCCTTCGATAGACTCTGGGTAAACCTTTTTTGTTTTTTTAGCATAATATTTTTTATGTAATTATTTTTTTTCATATATTTATTCTGCATTTCTTTGTGAAGCTAATGTATGTAAATCAAATGTCTCCACTACTCCATTTATGTCTACTCGTCCTTCGATTTCTATATATACACTTGGCTGAGTGTTCGCTCCCACATTAGCATCGTCATATACAGTAAATTCCAATTTTGTAATATTTACTTCTGGAGCATTAAGCTGTGAACACACAGCGCTCGTGCTTGGTGGTAATGCATGATCGCATTTATTTACAGTACCTGTGACAGTATCTAAGTAGAAAAATCTTATTGGTACAATTGTATCATATGGATGAAAACTTATTTGTGAAGTTGGAATATTGTTGTCATAAAAAGAACCCACTCGCAATTCACGAGTAATGTTGTCCATTACAAAGTTTACATTATCCATTGCAATTCGAAGTGCTTTTGATTTCTTTGCAGAATAAGTCGACGACATAAAAGAACCGATAGCTACCACCATCACGAGTGTAAATATACCAATAGACATCATTAATTCAATAAGTGTAAAACCATTATTTTTATTTTTTTGATTTATTATTTTCATATATTATTCTACATATATATTACCAGCTGTAGGGACTACAATACTTTTTACCTGGCCTTCTGTATTACTAATCTTAATTTTAGCTTGTGATACTTGAGTGCTACCACATTTAATACTAGCAGATAAATTGGGACGAGAAAATACAATATCTAAATTTGAATTACAAATAGATCCAACTGCATATATTTCTTTTACAAAATCATCCGATGATATAGTTATCGTCTCCAAGCATTCATTACTACTATCAAGAGATGCAATACCACAAAGAGTCCCTCCACTCACATCGGTATACGTTTTATCACCATTCATATCAGCAAAGATAAAATAAGACTTTACATTTCCACTTGAAATTGGCGAAAAACTCACACCATATCCAGGAGGAAATACTTTTCCTAAAGTCGAATCGGTTTCTTTTACCCCTACTGAATAAAGCTGAGCTTTGCGCACAGATATAGCAATATCTTGAGATAAGGTCTCTATAGATACAGATGATTTTAATCCTGAATACCGAGTAAGCATCATACCTGAAAATATGATAAAGATACCAATCACGACCATAAATTCTACAAGGGTAAAACCGGAAATAAA
>CAZCDN010000026.1:0-3963 GCA_964497725.1 uncultured Candidatus Saccharibacteria bacterium
TATTGTAAATCTCTTTCACAACCCATACGTTTTAATTTCTCAAAAATAAGAATGTTTATAATTGCGATTATCCAAATAAATCCAAAAACTTTTAAAAAGTTTTCACCGCCTCCTTTTATTATAAAGAAATTAAAGATTGTATGCAAGGTTGTCGCAAGAATAACTGCAAAGAAAACATAAATAAATCTTGAAAATTTACTTTTATAAAAAGTAAGACCAAAAGCAGAACCAATAAGTGCACTAGCGAGTATGTGCACGAGGTTTGATCCTAAGAATCTTAGATTACCTGTGAGTAGTCCCACAATAGTACCTTCAGAAGAAAATGGATTTAGTAAAAAGAAGATATTTTCAAGACCTGCAAATCCGATAGCGACAGCAATAAAATACATAGGGAAGTCGATAGGCTCATCGATATGACCAGTCCCAAATACGATTATCACTACGCCTAAAAACTTTAAAATTTCTTCAATTCCAGCCCAAGTTGTGAGTTTTATTATTTCGTTTACAAGGTATGGCTCAGATGCACGCTGTAATCCTATAGCAAATATTACAGATATGGCCCCAATAAGGCACGATAAAAATATCAAACCGCGAGGCTCAGGATGATTGCTATCTTCTTCTTTGAGCCAAAACCAGAGCCAAATTATAGCTGGTATTAATCCAGAAAGAGTAGCTATAATTACAGTTTTTATATCGTACATATAAATATATTATACTTTATACTGGCCATTTTTCTACCATCAAAAGATTTTTTGGATTGTCGTTATGAATAATTGACCACAACTCTTCTGTGACAAAAGGCATAAATGGATGCAGTACTGTCAATATTTCTCGTAAAGTTTTTTGCAAAAATTGAGACCTAGAGTTTTTTTCTTCAATACTGCCTTCTTGGAAAATAGGACGAGATTCTTCTAATATCACATCAGCAAGTCTTGCCCATGTATATTGATAAATTTTATCTCCAGCTAGGTAAAATTTGTATTCATCGATTTCTTTAGAAATTGTTTTTAGTAATTCTTCTTTTTCTTCTATTAGTTTTTTGTCTTCTTCTGTAAAGTCATTGAAATCTTTATCGTATTTTATATCGAGACTATAAGTCTCTATAAAACGAGTAATGTTCCACAATTTATTTGCAAAGTGCTTGTATGCTTTTATTTTTTCTTCCGACATTTTACTGTCATTGCCTGGACCATTTCCTATTATCAAAGACATACGCAGTGCATCAGTACCGTATTTTTCTATCATATCGAGTGGGTCTACAATATTGCCCAACGATTTACTCATTTTGCGACCCTTGGCATCGCGAACAAGTCCATGCAAGTATACAGTCTTGAATGGAACCTCACCGAGAAGATATTGTGACATCAGTATCATTCGGGCCACCCAGAAAAATAAAATATCATGACCAGTTTCTAGTATTGTAGTAGGATGATATTTTTTAAAATCAGGATTTTCTAAATCTGGCCAGCCAAGTGTAGAAAAAGTCCAAAGCCCAGAAGAGAACCAAGTGTCTAGTGTGTCTTCGTCTTGTACCCAGTCTTCATCTTTAGGAGCTTCTATACCACAATATATTTCATCTTGGCTTGTCGTGAGCGAATTTGAACGGTACCACACAGGTATTCTGTGCCCGTACCAAATTTGTCTCGATATACACCAGTCGCGTAGATTTTCTATCCAGTGATAATAAACTTTTTCAAAATTCTCTGGCAGTATGTTTATACCTCCACTTTTGACACTTTCAAGCATTAATTCTTTCAAGCTTTTATTTCCTCTTTCTTCTATTTTTTTGTTTACATCTATAAACCATTGAAGTTTTGGCAGTGGTTCTATGATACCGCCACTTCTTTCTGCTGTAGAAATATTTTGCTTTATATCTTCTTCTTTTTCTAGTAAATTATTTTCTTTTAGCCACTCTACAATCACTTCTCTTGCTTCTGTTGTTTTTTTACCTAAAATATTTTCTCCACCTATAGTCATTTTTGCATATTCATTTATAACTTGAATACTAGGTAGGTTATGTCTTTGTGCGATTTCAGCATCTATTTGACTGTGTGCTGGAGTCACACCAAGTGCACCTGTACCAAAATCTTTTTCTACTGCTTCATCTACGACAATTTTTATATTTAAACTAACTCCACAAAAGTCTGGAATATTGAAAGTTTGACCGATATATTTTTTATATCTATCATCGTTTGGATTTACTGCTACTGCTGTATCTCCGATTTTCGTTTCTAGTCTTGTGGTTGAAATAGAAATAGGGAAGTCATGGCTATATTTAAAAGTATACAATTTTGCATTTCTTTCTTCGTGAACTATTTCATCGTCTGAAATTACAGTTTGGCCTTTTGGATCCCAGTTTACTATTCTGTGTCCGCGATATATTAATCCATCATCATACATTTGTTTAAATGCTGTATTTACTGCAATGTGTCTTTTTTTATCTAGTGTAAAAGCTTCGCGCGACCAATCGATACTTGCTCCCATTTTTTTAATTTGATTTACAATCGTATCATGAGATTCTTTTGCAAATTTATCAACGCGTTTTAAAAATTCTTCACGCCCTAAATCTGTACGACGTAAATTTTCTTCTTTTTGAATTATTTTTTCAACTTTGCTCTGAGTGGCAATAGCAGCGTGATCAGTTCCAGGTAGCCAAAGAGTCGGGCGGCCAATCATACGTGCATGACGCACCATAATGTCTTCAATCACAAGCATGGCAGAGTGCCCAATGTGAAGTGTACCCGTCACATTTGGAGGAGGTAGTACAATAGAAAAAGGTTCAGCATTTTTATCAGTAATGCCTTTTTCTATACAAATATCAGGATTAAAAAAACCAGACTCTTCCCAGAGTTTATAGATACGGTCTTCGGTGTCACTAGGATTGTAGGGTTTTAAAAGCTTGTCGTTTATATCTTCGTTCATTATAAAAATATAGCATTTTTAAGATATATTTTAAAGTTTTAGACTACCTGTAGCTTTTTGTGGTTCTCGAGTTTCCTTGTCTTTATTAAGGTATCCCGCAATTGCTATCATGAGCGCATTGTCACCCGTAATTTCTTTTACAGGATAATATACAGTAAAATTATTTTCTTTACTTACTCTTTCAAGTTCATTTTGTAAATATTTATTTGCAGCGACTCCACCACCAAGAAGTAGATGTGTAGATCCGGTCTCTTTTATTGCACGCACTGTTTTTTTAATGATGACTTCTATTGCTGCATCTTCAAATTCACAAGCGATGAGTTTTTTTTCTTCTTCAGATAAATTTTTATCTTCTCTATCTTTAATTAGGTCACGAATATAATACAATATTGCTGTCTTTAATCCAGAATAAGAAAAATCGTAATCTTTTGAGTGAAGCATTGGACGAGGGAATACAATTACTTCATTTTTTAAATTCTCTTTTCGAGCTTTTTCTGCGAGTTTTGAAATTGCAGGACCTCCAGGATAAGTAAGGTCGAGCATGCGAGCGACTTTATCAAATGCTTCACCGACTGCATCATCGAGTGTTGTCCCTAGAATTTCATATGTATTTTTACTTTCAACTTTCAACTTTAGACTTTCAACTTTTATTATTTGAGTGTGCCCACCTGATACAAGTAAAGATATTGCTCTTTCTGGCATTTCTCTAAATGATATTTTTTTATTTAATTCATATACAGGCAAAAGACTCGATAGTAAATGTCCCTCCATATGATTTACTGGTATTATTGGTATATCTAATTTTTGAGATAATTCTTCAGCAAATTTTATTCCTACCCAAAGTGATGGCTCAAGTCCAGGGCCGACAGTGACAGCAATAGCTTCTATGATTGGATTTTCAGCTTCTCTAAATGCTTCTTCGTAAACTCCATGTATATTTTTTATATGCTCTTCTTTTGCCTTCATTGGGTATACACCACCATAATTTGCATGTATAGTCTGCGTATTTACGAGGTTTGACAAGATTTCAATAGAATTATC
>CAZCDN010000026.1:4063-7156 GCA_964497725.1 uncultured Candidatus Saccharibacteria bacterium
ATAAAAGTCTATCAGAAAATTATATTTTTGACCATAATGAATTTTTAGGTTAATATAAAGCACATGGCAAAAATAACAATATTTGGACTTGCGGGTAGTGGAAAAACGACTGTAGGTAAAATCATATCTGAAAAACTAAACTACGAATTTATGTCGACTGGCAATATCTTTCGCCAAATGGCAAAAGACAACAATATGGAATTAAATGAATTCGAAGATTTTACAAAAGGCGACGAAAAATACGATCGTGAGCTTGATGAGGTGCGAGTCACAGAATACGGAAAGAATAATAAAGACTTTGTAATGGAGTCACGCCTGGCTTGGCATTTTATACCTGATTCTATAAAAATAAGACTTCATTGTGATGATGCAGAAAGAATGAGAAGGGTAGCTGAAAGAGAAAATAAAACTATAGAAAAAGCAAAGGAAGAGACAGAACATAGAGAAAATACTATTTTTGAAAAATATAAAACTTTGTATGATATCGATGATATAAATGATCCAAACAATTTTGATTTAAATATAAATACTACTCACAATGATGCAAGTAAAGTATCAGAGATGATTTTGGAATTTGTAGAGACTCATAAATAAAATAGTAATATACAATATCTATTGATATACTTGTGTATATGAAAATAACATTTGCTATAATCGGAGCTCTTTTAGCTGTCGCGGGTAATCTTCCTTATCTAAGAGATGTCATTAAAAAGCGCGTTCAGCCCCATCCTTATACTTGGTTTATCTGGTCAATTGTATCAGGAGTTACTTTTTTGGGGCAAGTTGCAAAAGGAGCTGGCGTAGCCGCTATTGCATTTGGTGCATCAGAAATATTTACTATTATTATCTTTCTTTTTTCTTTAAGATATGGATTTAAAAAAATCCCAAAGAACGACTCATACTTTTTTATTGCTGCATTACTTGGTATAGTGCCATGGATTATTTTAAAAGATCCGACTTGGTCTGTAATCATTATGGTGTCTATTGATTTAGTTGCATTTATTCCAACTTTAAAAAAGACTTGGTCTCAGCCTAAAACTGAATCACCATTATTGTATGGTTCCAATGTCTTGCGACATGGTTTTGCATTGATGGCCCTATCATCTTACAACATAGCCACGATGTTGCATTCTATCGCTATGATTGTGACCAATACAATTATGACTTATTTTATTTTGAGAAAAAGATAAAGATATTTTAAATATAATAATGAAGTTTGTGAGCCACAATAATTTACTCGTCGCCACTCGTAAATTTGAAAGCTCTGGGTTTTAAATTACGTTCATCGCTGACTACATCGGCAGGTATTTTTCCGATTGCGAGCAATACAGAAAAGTCTTTCGATTCTCTGACGCAAGTGAAGCAGTTCACTTGCTTAGGGTCACGCAATAAAAAAGACCACAATAATTTGGCTTTTTTAAAGTGCAGTGAGGGTTTGGCAGATATAGAACTTCATTTGGTCATATACCCTGTAGTGTTATTACAGCGTGTGTTAAGCTTTCAAATCGAATTTTATCGAGAGTAGTTAGATTTTTATAAAATGATATTTGTGTATCAAAATGCACTACAATAACTGACCATGACAGAACTTTTCATCTAAATACTTAGTAGCATCAAAACTTAAGTGTCTAGGCTGCATTTCTATTAGCTTATTTAATGACAATAAAAATGATAAAAAAGCTCTTTCTGGCATAAGAACAGGATAATTTCCACCTTTTTCAAAATTAGTAGACTTATAAATATTATCCTCGATTATTATTGACTGATTAGCATCCTTAACAAATATGACCTCATCGATATCCTCTTTAGTATCTAAATCAAGGTCTCTGATTTGATAATACATGACCTCAAACGATTCTTTTTTTTTGATTGTAATATCTGGAAAACGAAAAACAGTTGCTACATCTAACAATATAGAGGCCTCTGGAATATCAGCAAAATCAGTATATTTATTAAATCGTCCTTTCCAAGTTTCGGGATTTTGACTATCGGAATTAAAAGCAAACAAAAAAGAAACTGGTGGACGTGTTGAATATTGAATTATTTTTAAAGGATTTTCTTGGTTCGGTTGATTTACTGTTATTGTATCAATATAGTGCTTGAGTTTTCTTACTGATTTTGTATTTTCGAAAGAGCTCAGAAGTTGCTTTTCATCTAGGTAGGTTTTTATTTCAATCGTACCCAATACGGTTTCGACCGGATAAATTGCTGTCGAAGATTGACTGAAAAGTGATGGATATAAAAATGAATCATAAATAATAATATCAATTTGTTTACTAGAGTTACCAAAACTATCGATGATAATCCCAGAGCCAACAGAGTACTTTTTAGGTATAAAACTCTTTATAAGATTTTTGATTGCTTCTTCGTTCTGAGATCCTTTTGTAACATTGTGTGGTATTATTTTGTTCAACAAATCAACTTCAGCCCTAATCCTCTTCAGTACTCCAGTGTAATATGTTTTTAAAATATCTGAACTCATTTTTAAATTGTTTTATTTTTTATGCTACTCGTGCTAGTTCTAATTTGTGAGCCACAATAATTTACTCGTCGCCACTCGTAAATTTTCCAGCCCCTCATTTAGTAAAATGACCTACTGGGTGACTCAGCTATTTTTCTTATTAGAAAAATATGCTTCCGTCTTCACTTTGTATCAAGAAATCCCAAGCAGTTGGGATTTCTTGTCGCAGTGACCCTACAGAGAATCGAACTCTGATTACCGCCTTGAAAAGGCGATGTCCTAACCGTTAGACGATAGGGCCATAATTATATTATATTGTAAATTACGAAAATATACCATCTCGCCTTTTCAAAAGGCGATGTCCACTATTTCTAAGCTGGTTAGACGATAGGGCCAGTAATACGAGAAAATTATAGCATTTTTAAAAAAAAATGCAAAAGTGTTTAAACCAAATATTTTTACGTGCAAAATCATTTCAAATAGTTTAATATGTATTTATTGTTTGCGCGGTTATGCTGTCTTGGTAGGGAAAAACGCGTCGCAATTGTTTAGTGTTAAAATAGAGGTTGTTATTTACTTGCGCGGTTATGCTGTCTTGGTAGGGAAAAACGCGTCGCAATTGTTTAGTGTTA
>CAZCDN010000027.1:0-5175 GCA_964497725.1 uncultured Candidatus Saccharibacteria bacterium
TTTTTAAAGATAAAGGTAATCCACAGAATTTTTCGGCTAGTTTTTATAGATGTGTTAGAATAAGAGGATACAATATATTTTTATAAAATTATAAATGAAAAAATTCTTAATAATAATCTTAATCATAGTCACGGCATCAATTTTTGGAGCAATTGTGTACGCATCACCAGAAGACAATACCAATCTTTACCAAAATAAATAAAATATTTTTAAAAAAAAGTGCGTATGCACATTTTTTTTATTTTGTAATGCAAACGTGTTTTTTTCTTGCTATAATAAGTGTATGCAAATGAGCGATAAAAAACTTATAGAACTTATATCCGAATCAGGATTGGTAAACAAAACCGACCTGGGTATGGCAGAAAAAAAATCTATATCTAGCAAGCAATCAATAGGGGACATACTAATGAGTGATGGAAAACTTTCTGAAAAAGATTTGCGTAGTATGCAAGCTGTAGTACTAGGTCTCCCTTTTGTAAATTTAAAGGGTGAAAAAATCGATGGAAAAGTTCTTTCTCTCATCCCTGAACCAATTGCAAGAAACAATAATATAATCGCATATAAAAAATCAAAGGGTGGCATTGAAGTAGCCATGCTTGATGTAGATGATTTGTCGGTTATTGAATTTATAAAGAAAAAAACTGGAGAAAAGATTTTGCCTAGGCTTACAAGCTCGGATTCTATAAAAGATGCTTTGTCTCAATACAAAAAAAGTCTCGAAGCTGATTTTGAAGATATTATTAAAAAAGAATCAGTTTCAATAAAGACTTTAAAAGATGATGCAAATGGAGAAGAGAAAACTGAAAAAGAATTGAAAGAGCTTGCAGAAGATTTGCCTATCGTAAAAATAGTAGACACTTTGATTTCGCATGCAATTTTGCAAGGTGCTTCTGATATTCATATTGAGCCATCTGAAGGTTCTGTAATTGTAAGATATAGAATCGATGGTATTTTACGTGATGCTATGACATTGCCTAAAAGTACAGCATCAGGAATCACTGCGCGTATCAAGGTGCTTTCAAATTTAAAGCTCGATGAAAAACGCTTGCCTCAAGATGGGAGATTTAAAATTTCTGGAAATGAAGGAAACGTATCTTTCCGTGTATCTACATTGCCGACCTATTATGGAGAGAAGACTGTCATTCGTATATTGCGTGAGACTGCTCACGGTTTTAACCTCGAAGGTCTTGGTTTTCACGGTGAAGCATTAGAAAGAATTCATGAAGGAATGAAACAGCGCTCAGGTATGATACTCGCATCAGGTCCGACAGGTAGTGGTAAGACTACGACTTTGTATACAATACTCGATATTTTAAATACGGCAGAAGTAAATATCTCTACGATTGAAGACCCAATCGAGTATCAAATGAATAGAGTAAATCAAACACAGACAAAATCTGAAATTGGTCTTACTTTTGCAAATGGATTACGTACGCTTCTTCGTCAGGACCCCGACATTATCATGGTGGGAGAGATTCGTGATGGAGAGACTGCGTCTCTTGCGGTCAATGCGGCTCTTACGGGTCACCTTGTGCTTTCTACAATTCACACCAATAGTGCAGCAGGAGCAATCCCTCGAATGATCGATATGGGAGTTGAGAAATTTTTGATTGTATCTACAGTGAAAACTATAATCGCACAAAGACTTGTGAGAAAACTTTCAGATTCAAAAGAACAATACTTTTTAAGTGAGGCAGAATTGAAAGCACTTGAAAAAGTGGTAGATATGGAAAAAGTATTGAAAGTCTTACAAGAAGAAAAAGTAGTAAAAGAAGGCGCAGTGTGGAGCGAGGTACCTTTTTATAAGCCAGTACCAGACGCAGAATCAGAAGATGGGTATAAGGGGCGAATAGGTATTCATGAAGTCATACGTGTCACACCGACAATAAAAGAACTCATATTAAAAGATGCACCTTCTGATGAGATTGAAAAACAAGCTCGTGCAGAAAATATGATGACGATGATTGAAGATGGAATATTTTTAGCAGCACAGGGTATTACTACTACAGAAGAAGTCTTACGTGTGATCTCAGAATAAAATTTAAATGAAATTTTCTTATAAATCAAAATCAAAAGGTGGGATAGAAAATGAGGGAGTACTTGAGGCTCCTGATAAATTTGCTGCAGCAAAACAAATACGAGATAGAGGTGAAGTTCCTCTTTCGATTAAAAATGCAAATGAAAAAAGTATTGCAAATATTTTAAAAAATATAAGTTTTGGAGGAGTTCCACTTCGAGAGAAAATAAATTTTACTAAAAACCTCGCAGGGATGCTTGAGGCGGGTCTCGCACTTAGTCGTGCTCTTGATGTGATAAGTAAGCAAACTAAAAATAAAAAATTTAAAGAGGTAATTGAAATACTAGTAACTACAATTAGTCAGGGAGGTACTCTTTCAGATGGTATGGAAAAATCTCCAAATGTATTTCCAAAATTGGCAGTGTCTATGACTCGCGCAGGAGAAGAATCAGGAAGTCTCGCACCTGCATTGAAAGAAATAGGAGAAAATATGAAGAAAAGTTATGCTCTTACAAAGAAAATAAAAAGTGCAATGATGTATCCGGCTGTGATTATGTCGGCGATATTTTTAGTAGGAGTCTTGATGCTTATATATGTAGTGCCCACACTTACAGCTACATTTGCTTCTGTAGGAGCTGAGCTCCCAAGTTCGACACAATTTATAATTTGGATTTCTGATACAGTTAAAAATAATACATTGCTACTATTTTTAGGAATATTTACAATTGTGGCAGGACTTTTCTTTTTATTTAAAAATAAAAAGACTAAAAAGTATATGAATTTTTTAGTTTTAAGGTTGCCTGTAATAGGTACGATAGCAAAAGAAATAAATACTGCGCGTACTGCGCGTACACTTTCGTCACTTCTCAAAGCTGGAGTATCTATGTCGCGTGCATTGGCCATCACTCAAGATGTGCTTACAAATTATTATTACAAGCAAATAATCGTAGAATCTATTTCGTCTATTGAGAAAGGAGAGACCTTATCAAGTGTATTTAAATCTTATACAAAACTTTATCCTATTATGATGAGTGAGATGATTGAAGTAGGAGAGGAGACTGGGAAAATGTCGGACATGTTACTAGACGTCGCATTGTTTTATGAAGAAGAAGTAGACACAAAGACAAAAGATTTATCTACAATAGTAGAACCAGTACTGATGATAATTATCGGTGCGGCAGTAGGATTTTTTGCTGTATCGATGCTCACACCAATGTACTCATTATTAGAAAATATAGGATAATATAAAAATGAAAAAAAATACAGGTTTTACAATAATAGAAATACTAATAGTACTATCAATATTGATTATTATTTTTATCGTGGCTTTGCCGACTTTAAATAATTTTAAAAATAAGCAAGCTTTGAGTAATAGTGCTGAAAATACTGTTGCCCTTTTAAATGATGCACGTTCAAAAACTTTGGCAGGTGAAGGAGGAAATAATTTCAATGTATATTTTGAGGGAACTAAAGCTACCCTTTCTGCGGGAGATACTTATGTATCTGGAGATCCGTATTTTAAAGAAGTTGTTTTTGAAAATGGTGTAATTCTTTCAGCTTCAAATATAGTTTTGAATAATACAACAGACACTGTTGTATTTACAAAGCTTACTGGAAACACTACTAATTATGGTACAATTACTTTAGCTTTAATTTCTGATCCGACAAAAACAAAAGTTATTACAATTCTTAAAACAGGCATTGTAAATTCAAATTAATATGAATTTAAATTTTTTATTTAAACATAGAATAAACAAAGGTTCGATGCTAATAGAAGTAATCATTGCTACAGCTTTGATTTCTATACTAATGCTCGCTCTTGTGTCTGTGACACAAAAATCTCTCGAGCTTTCTGAAAGATCACTAAAGCAAATTCAAGCAAGCTTTTTACTAGAAGAAGGAGTGGAAGCTGTAAAGACAGTCAGAGATAATTCCTGGACAAATATTTCAAGTGTGACTACTGGCTCAAATCAATACTTGTCTTTCAATACCGGTACAAATACTTGGTCATTATCATCTACTCCAGATACTATCGATAATGTGTTTACTCGCACTATAGTTTTAGATTCTGTATATCGTGATGGTACCGATGATATTGCTTCTTCTGGCACGATCGACCCAAATACAAAAAAGGTCACAGTCAATGTGTCTTGGCTCTCTTCTGTGGGTACAATAAACAAAAGTATTTCTTTTTACATAGTAGATTTATTTAATTAAATATGAATAATTTTAATTTTAAAAATTTAATAAAAAATAAAGGCTACTCGCTCATAGAAGTCGTCGTATATATTGCAGTATTTTCTCTAATATCTGTAGTGGTAGTAAATTCTTTTATTGTATCTTTTTCTGCTTCAAAGACAGCTTTTGCAAAACGTAATTTACTCGAAGCTGGAAATTCTGCAATGGAGACAATGACGCGGGAAATTAGAGGGTCTGAAAGTATAGTAGATGCAAATAGTACACTTGGAGCAAATCCTGGAATACTAGAAATAAATAATAGTAGTACTTCTCGTACTGTAAAATTTCAAATAAATTCTGGTTCACTCGACATTTATGAAAATACTGTATTACAAGATTCTATCTCAGGTTCAAAAGTATCAATTAGTTCTTTGATTTTTAGAAAAATAATTACAACTTCTGGTGAAGCAGTAAAAATAGAAATGACATTACTTGATAGCTTAGGTCGTACTGTGAATTTCTACAACACTGTGATACTTCGCGGTTCGTATTAATTTATATGCATAGAGATTTTTTGAAAAATAAGGCAGATAATGAAAAAGGGGCTGCAATGATTGTTCTTTTGGTTTTTGTGTTTTTCATCACACTTTCTGTCGTGCTCGGAATAGTCGCACCAATGCTAAAAGAATTTGCTGTATCTGAAAATAGTATAAAATCAAAACAATCATATTTTTTAGCTGAATCAGGGATAGAAGATGCTGCATATAGAATAAAAAACACTATGCAGATTGATAGTAGTGAAAATATTGTTTTGGGTACAAATTCTGTAACTACTACAATTACAGATATTGGAAATAATCAAAAACAAATATTGTCAGCTGGCGATGTAAATAATAGAGAAAGAAAATCAAATATGATTTTAAATACAGCTGCGGGTGTAGCTTTCAATTATGGTGTACAGACAGGAGATGGAGGTCTTG
>CAZCDN010000027.1:5185-7026 GCA_964497725.1 uncultured Candidatus Saccharibacteria bacterium
CGGATCTTCTGGAGTAAATGGAAATGTGTACGCAAATGGTCCAATCACTGGATCAAGTTCTTCTTTTATTACAGGGTCAGCAACATCTGTAGGTAATGGCGCAGAAGTAAAAGTTTTAGACGCTGAAGCTTATGGCAATACTGCAGGAACAATTCGCTGTGGCAATATTTCACCAGTAGCTCAAAAATTTACAGCAGGTTCAACTGATTTTATTTCAAAAATATCTTTAATTTCAGGACGTACTTCAGCCTTTGACTGTAATTTAACAATAAAGATTGTAAATGATAATAGTGGAATACCTGGAACAACTGTATTTTCAAGTGCAACAATACCTAGCTCGGGTATATCAGCATCTCTTGCTTCACAAAAATTTAATTTAAATTCATACAGTCAGATTGTATCAGGTTCTTCATATTGGATAGTTTTTACTACTGATGGCAGTACTTCTAGTTCCAAGTATTTTATGTTTCGTCAAATAACACCTACTCCTTACGGTCCCTTACCACATGGTTTTTATGTTAATACTTCAGGAACATGGTCTAGCTCTTATGATCGAGCAATACTTTTTTCACTTTATAAAGGTGGATTGATTGGTACTATTGCTGGATCTTCCGGTAGTATTTGGAACCCTATTCATGTAGGTACTTCTGGCAATGGTAATGCTTACGCAAATACTGTAAATTATGCAAATGTGACAGGGACACTAAATTGTCAAAATGGTACAGGTAATAATAAAAGTTGTGATACATCTTTGCCTGATCCTACTCTTGGAGTATTTCCTATTAGCGATGAAAAAATAGAAGAATGGAAAAGTGAAGCGGAAGCCGGAGGAACAATATCTTCCTATTCATTGGGTGGTTCAAGTACTCAAACATTGGGTCCTAAAAAAATAGACGGAGATTTGACTGTATCAGAAAGTGCTACACTAAAGGTCACAGGAACTCTTTATGTGACTGGAAATATTTCTGTAAGTGGATCAGGTAAAATAAAATTGGATACCTCTTACGGATCAAATAGTGGTGTAATCGTATCAGATGGAAGAATTACAATTTCAGGAAGTTCTCCTGTTTCAGGTTCTGGAACAACTGGTAGCTATATGATTGATGTGACTACAAGCAATTGCCCTACAGATTCTTCTTGTAGTTCAAATAATGCAGTAAATGTATCGGGATCTGCTGGAGCTGTAGGATTGTATGCACCTTTTGGAACTATTAACTTTACAGGAAGTGCATCTGCAAAAACAGCTGTGGGTTATAGGGTAACACTTTCTGGTTCTACTACTTTAAATTATGAGACCGGGCTTGCCAATCTGAGTTTCAATTCTGGACCTTCTGGTTCCTGGAGTATTTCTAGCTGGAAAGAAACGGAGTAATTTGATTTTAATTTTGTAAGCTCATATTAAATTTATATGTATAAAAATTTTTTGAAAAATAAGAAAGAGAAAGGAATGGCTATGATTACACTTCTAATATTTGTATTTTTCATCACGCTTTCTGTTGTGCTCGGAATTGTCGCACCAATGCTAAAAGAATTTGCAGTAGCTGAAAATAGTATAAAGTCAAAACAATCATATTTTTTAGCTGAATCAGGAACAGAAGACGCTGCTTATAGAATAAAAAATACTATGCAGATCGATAGTAGTGAAAATATTATCTTGGGTGCAAATTCTGTAACTACTACAATTACAGATATTGGAAATAATCAAAAGCAAATCTTGTCAGCAGGTGATGCAGGGAACAGAGAGAGAAAATCAAATATGATTTTAAATACAGCTGCAGGTGTGGCATTTAACTATGGAGTTCAGGTAGGGCAAGGAGGATTAGAATTTAATGGAGGTTCTA
>CAZCDN010000028.1:0-6927 GCA_964497725.1 uncultured Candidatus Saccharibacteria bacterium
CTACGATTTTACTCGCGACTTCTTGTACAGCTTTTTCTGAAAAGTTTACATCTTCTCCTTTCATCACAGTCGAAGACATAAGATAAAACCTAAGTGCGTCTACTCCGTGCTTGTCGAAAAGAATCCATGGGTCAGGAAAATTATTTTTTGATTTACTCATCTTCTGTCCGTCCTCGGCTAAAATCGTACCCGTAGTCACGACATTTTGAAATGGAGCATGATCAAATAAAGTACTAGCGATAATGTGTGTGTAGTAGAACCATGTACGAGTCTGGGCTATATACTCTGCTACAAATCCTGCGGGAAAATTTTCTTTTTGCCAATTTGGGTGTTCAAAGGGATAGTGATCTTGCGCAAAAGGCATTGAGCCAGACTCAAACCAGCAATCAATAACTTCTGGGATTCTTTTATATTCCACATTCTCATCATCGACTAGTACAATATCGTCGATATATGGGCGATGCAAATCAAGCTCATAATCCGCATTGTGTGAAAGTGGAGTAAAATCAAATGCCCGAGAATCACCTGGTTTTATAGTACTAGTGACATTCAATAAAATCTCTAAAGATTTTTCTTTATTGTAGCCATTGCAAATACTATCTATAACTTCGAAAAATATACCGTGACTTACTATAAGAATTTTTTCATTTTTATGCTTAGCATCTATTTCATACAAAAACTCTGCCAATCTTTTTTTTACATCCAAAGGAGATTCACCGCCAGTGATCTTTTCATCAAAGCTTTTCATTCCACTAAAGTACCCCATCCAATTAAATGCCTTACCTTCAAAATCTCCTGCGTCAATATCTCCTAAGCGGTCATCGTACATAATACTATCTACAGGAAAACCTAAAACTTTTGAAACAATAGCAACCGTCTCTCTTGTTCTAACAAAAGGTGATGCGTATATTACAGAAATATCATTATCTTTCATTAGTTTACCAATATTTTCTGCGTCTATTTCCCCCTTTTCTGTAATATGCACTGGGTCATCTTTTTTCGAAGAAGTGATGCCATCCACGTTGTGAGTACCCTCTCCATGTCGAGCTACAAAATATTTATTTCCACTTTTTTTAGTTTTATTTTTTAAATCATCTACAGAATTTACTGAAAGCATTTTCCCATTTTCATTTTTCCAAAAAGGAAGAGGGCTCGCCCAAAAACGATTGCGAGATATAGTCCAATCGGGAGCATTGTCCATAATATGCTTAAATCTTCCATCTTTTAAATGACTTGGTATCCAATTCATTTCTTTTGCATTTTCTAATGCGTCTTGTTTTATCTTTTGTATATTTACAAACCAGCTTGGCAGTGCATAGTAAAGCAAAGGTGTATCACATCGATAGCAGTGCGGATATGAGTGCTTTATTTTTTCTTTTGTAAAAAAAGAATTGTGCTCTTGGAGATATTTTATGATTTCAATATCCGCAGCAAAGCGTACTTTTTCATCGTCGCTTTTTGGCTTTACTGCTTGCCCTGCAAAATCAGTGACTTCTTTAGAAAATACACCATTTGGATCTACGTGTCGTATAAAAGGAATATTGTAATCTTTTGCAAGATTCATATCGTCTTCACCAAAAGCTGGTGCCTCATGCGCAATACCTGTGCCCGTATCACTAGTCACAAAATCAGCATGCCATACTTTCCAAATATTTTCTTTATTTGGCATATCTATATTTTTATAATAATCAAACACTGGCTCATAAGAAAGACCTACAAGTTCCTCCCCTTTTACTTCTTTTACTATTTCTGGATTTGTAAATTTATCTTTTAAGGTTTCAAATAAATTTTTAGCAATGATTAGAATTTCTTCTTTACCTTCGTTACTATTTTTTATAAAAACATAATCAATATTTTTATTTATCGCTATTGCAGTATTTCCCGGAAGAGTCCACGGAGTCGTTGTCCAAGCGAGTAGATACGTAGCAGAAAGTACTCCCGAATGGGTTAGCGTACTCGCGTTAAAATGAGGGAGTATTTTCTGTGTAGTATCTTTATCACTTACACGAAATTTTACATACACAGACAAATCGCTAATATCTTTATAGCTATTATCCATAGCAATTTCAGAATTGGCTATTGGTGTCTCGCAGCGTGTACAATATGCGAGCACTCGTACACCTTCATAAAGTAATTCTTTTTTATTCATTTCGCCGAGTGCCCACCACACACTTTCAATAAAACTATTGTCCATAGTTTTATAAGAATTTTTAAAATCTACCCAGCGACCTATTCTGTCGACTGTCTTTTCCCATTCTGATACGTATGTGAGGACTTTACTTCGAGCATGCTCAGAAAATTTATCCACACCATATGCTTCGATTGCTTTACGTCCAGAAATTCCCAAATCTTTTTCTACAATGTTTTCAATTGGTAATCCATGACAATCCCAACCCCATTTTCGTGGTACACGATATCCCTGCATAGTCTGATATCTTCCGATTACATCTTTTGCGGTACTTCCAAGTATGTGTCCATAGTGTGGCAATCCTGTAGCAAAAGGAGGCCCATCGTAAAAAACGTAGTTCCCTTTTGGAGATTCTTTATTTAGTGATTTATTGAAAGTATCATTTTCTTTCCAAAATTCTAATACCTTCTCTTCTCTTTTTGCGTTATTACTTTTTTCTTCGTTCATAGTATTTAAAAATTAAAAATAAAAAAAACTCGTCCACGTACAACAATTAAAATAATTGCTATACAAGGACGAGTTTCTCACGCTCACATTGAGCGTAGTCGAACCGTGGTACCACCTTGTTTGCCTCGCCGTAGCTCCGCATAGGCGGGCTTCCCGACAAAACCTCTCAATTTAAGGGTTCTACTTCCTTGTCTCGCTCTGAACGTAGTCGAAGGTTTCTTCCCAATACTCCAGGGTGATAGCCCCTTCATCGCATACTTAAATTATACTATAAAATAAAATTTTTGCAAAAAACTATAAAAGTTTTTACTTTAACTTTCTTTGTATAGTAGCCGAAAAGTAATACCAGATATAATGATAAATGTAGATGCAATAATTATAGGAGTGGTTGGCAAAAGTGACGCAGCAATAAATCCAGAAAGAACTGCTGGTATAAATTGAGCCAAAGCTTGTACAGAAGATGATATTCCCATTATTTCTCCCCGTGCATCTTCGGGTGCATATTTTGAAAGAAGACTGTTCATATTTGCCATTGAAAGACCAGTACAAGCCGAAAAAAATGGTGGAATTAAAAATAATTGCCAAGAATACTCAGGTAAAAAATATGTAAGCATTACTACTCCACCAAAGATAAGAGAATATCGAATGACTTGTCTTTCACCAAAACGTTTTGCAAAAAATCTTGTGAGTACAGCTTGTGTAAATACAGACCAAATACCTACGTATGCAAAAAAGTCTCCAATATTTCCTTGAGTATAATTAAATTTATTAATTAGAAATACTCCAAAAAATGTAGTGAAAAATGTAAACCCTCCAAAGTAAAGAAAGTTTGTCAAAAAAATAGTACTCACTCCTTTCATCTTCATTGCCTTTTTAATATTTGAAATTGATTTATTCCAAGTGATTATACCTGCGCGTAAATGTTTATTTGTCTCTGGTACAAGGAAAAGTACAGAGAGCATATTTATCAATGCGAGTAATGCTGCAAAATAAAATGGAGTCGATGAGTTAAACCAAGACAATACATTTGGATCTGAAAGCTTCCCACCAATATAAGGTCCAATGATAAAACCAAGCCCAAAAGCAGCACCAAGCATTCCAAAATTCTTTGCACGATTTTCTGGTTTTGATACATCCCCTATCATTGCTTGAGCTACAGATATATTTCCACCAGTTATACCATCAAAAAATCTAGAGATAAAAAGAAGTGGAATATTTTTTGTTGTTATTCCAATAGCAAAAATAAGATATCCTAACGCTGTACCAAAAAGAGAAATTCCTAAAATCTTTTTTCTTCCATATTTATCTGAAAGCTGTCCTAAAATTGGAGTCGAGAAAAATTGACCCAATGGATATATTGCAATGAGTAGTCCTAGCAAAATATACCCATTTTTCAATGTCACATCCACAGGAAGCATATATTCTGGAGAGATGGGGTTTGCAAAAAGATTTGGTATAACTGGAATCAAAATACCAATTCCCAAAAGATCTAGAAAAACAGTAAAAAATATTATGATCAGTATTTTGTTTTTAAACATTAAAATACTCTAACATAATAAAAAGTAAATTACATCTTTTCTGGAGTTTGAATACCTAGGAGATTTAAGCCGTTTTTCATAGTAGTATAAAAAGCTTGCACTAGATTTATATGATAAGTCTTAAATTTATTTTCATCATTTAATATATGTGTATTTCCATAAAATGAATTGAATGCTGATGCGAGCTCTGTAAGGTAAGTAGAGATATGATGAGGCTCAAGCTCTTTATATGAATGAGCTACAATTTCAGGAAATTTATAAAGCATCTTTTCAAGTATAGTATTTTCTTCTGGAGCAATTACCTCTTTTTCCACTTCGCCTCCTTTGCTCAAAATCGCATTTGCACGCACGGCTGTGTATTGCAAATACGGACCTGAATCTCCTTCAAAAGAAATAGATTTTTCAAAATCATATACAATGTCGGATCCAAGTGACGAGCGAAGGATAGAATACTTGAGTGCAGATACTCCGACCATCTCAGAAATATTCTTTTTTTCTTCTTCATTAAATTCTCGATCTTTCATTTTTTCAAGAACGACAGAAATAGAATCATTTAAAAGCGATTCTCCTGTGACTACATTTCCTTTTCTTGAGCTCATCTTGCCAGAAGAAAGACGCATCATGCCATGAGTAATATGTTTCATTTTTTTCTCAAGCTCTGGGTGCATCATAGAAATAGCTTTTTGGACCACTTTCATATATTCACCTTGCTCAATAGCAGTAGTCACAATAGAAAGATCTAAATCTTTTTCTTTTTCAAATTTTGTCATTGTAAGACCTATTTCTTTTGTCTCATACAAAGGAAGCCCACTCGATGTGATAAATACACGAGTGTGCAATTTTTTATCATACTCATCAGCCTTGAAAACTATCGCCCCCTCACTTTCTGTAAATACATTTGGAGTATTCTCTCGCACAATTTCTTCTCCGACAGGAGCCATGACACTTTCAAAAAAGTAGTGTTCAAATTTTGTACCGAGCAATTTATAAATTTCTTCAAATGCATCAAGTGTGACTTCTCTTCCCCAATCATAGATTTTATTTATTTCCTTGTCGGACTTATCATAAACTTTTTTATTTATACTATTTATTTCATCCTTCGCACTTTCATCGTTTTCATAAAGATCACTTCCTTTTGAGTATTGCTCGCCTATGTATTGTGCTTGCTCCGATATAGAAAGACTTTCATTTGGCATTCCAAATTTTTGTAATCCATATATGGCTTTAGCCACATGGAGGCCCACGTCACCCTGATAATTTGCATGGACGACTTTTGCCCCAGAGAATTCTACAATTCTTGAAAGAGACTCCCCTATCGCATTACTCATAAGGTGTCCTATATGAAAAGGCTTAAAAGGATTTGGCTGAGTATACTCGACCATTACTTTCTTGTTTTCTAAAATTTTATTTCTTCCCCAATCTTCTTTTTTATCTAAAATTTCTTTTATGCTATTTGTAAAAAATTCACGAGATAGATAGAAGTTTATAAACCCAGGTCCAGCGATTTCTATCTTTTCTATTTGTTCTCCGCACAAGTCCGACTTGTGCAGATTTGTGATTATATTTTCTGCAAGAGTGCGCGGATTCATCTCTAATTGCTTTGCATACACAAGAGCTACATTTGTCGAATAATCTCCATTGTTCATATCTGCAGGATGCTCAAGCAAAACACTCTCTGCTTCTATACCAAGATTTTTTAAAGCTTCTATTATTAAATTTTGTATTTTATTTTTAATATCCATATTATTTATGACCAGTACTTCCCTCTCTACCTTCTCCTCTTATAGTATCAGAAAGATCTTCTATTTCAACAATATCACAATCTTCAAATTTCTGTATTATCATTTGTGCTATCTTGTGACCTTTTTCAATTTTTTGCTCTTTGTCTGTAGTATTATACATAGACATTACTAATTCTCCACGAAAACCACAATCAATAACTCCACCCATTACTTTCAACCCTTGATTAAAAGAAATACTCGATTTATCCCAAATCAATCCCACATATCCATCAGGTATTTCTAAAGAAATCCCTGTATGTACTCTCTCTTGAGAACCTGGTGCAAACACTACATCATCAATAGCAAAAAAATCAATTCCTGCATCTCCAGGATGTCCTTTGACTGGTAGCTTTGCATTTTCATTTAATTTTTTAATTTTTAGATTCATTTATTTACAATCTTTTCTACTTTATTAAAAATTTCTTCATGTATATCTTCGCGTGTGCGGAGATTATTTTTTGGAGCACAATCTATTTGAATATATTTTTTTTGTGTCTTTGTGAGCCAAAGCGCGCTCTTTCTAGAATTGTTTTGAAATTCTAAATCGACTTCATGTACATCTTTTTTATTACCTGCATAATTTCTAACCGATTTTTTATTTCTTTCTTTAATCAAATCCTTACTAATCTCAGCTGGTAAAGATAAATAAAATGTAATGTCAGGTCTTGGTATTTTAAAAACTTTGTATTCCAATTCATCAAGCCATTTTATAAATTCAGCTCGTTTTTTTAGATTTTTAATTTTCCCACCTTGGTGAATTTGATTTGCGCTAGTATACCTATCGAGAACGACCACATAGCCCTTGTCTAAAAAGTCATGAATCTTTTTAGAAGACTCCCATCTGTCGGCAGCATACAAGACAGAGACTATCTTGGGGTGCACATTTATAAAATTGTAAAATTGCTCTGTAAGACAGTGACCTATAAATCCACCAATAAAATTTTCATAGTGAGGAAAATGAATATTTTTTACC
>CAZCDN010000029.1:0-4625 GCA_964497725.1 uncultured Candidatus Saccharibacteria bacterium
ATTTTTTTTATTGTTTTTCCATCAACCCAAGTTTGTATTTTTTCTAATTCCACCACTTTTTGTTCCAATATATGCTGGTCTTCATCTACTGATACAGAAATCTCATCTCGTGTCTTACCATTTACCTGTACTGCTATTTTTATAGTATCAAATACTAGCTTATCAGGATCATGTTTTGGCCAAGAACTTTTATGGATAGAATCTGACTCCCCAAATCTATGCCACAATTCTTCTGTAATATGAGGTGCAAATGGCGCCAGAATTTGTAAAAATGTTTTAAAATCTTTTAGTGTTACATTTTTAGATTTTTCAAACTCATTCAAACATATCATCATAGAAGATATTGATGTGTTGAAATTAAAACTTTCAATATCTTCTCCTACTTTTTTAATTGTTTTATGAAGAATTATTTGATATTCATTATCTGCAATAGTATCATTTTCAATTATTTTTTCTGAAAATCTCCAAAGTCTTTCCAAGAATCTAGATGTTCCCACAAGACCGTCATCGTTCCAGGGTACGGTACCAAAAAATGGTCCTATAAACATTTCATACAATCTAAAAGAGTCAGCCCCAAAACGTGCAACCACATCATCGGGGTTTACGATATTCCCCCATCTCTTTGACATTTTTCTTCCATCAGATGCAAGTATAAATCCTAAAAACTCCAATCGAGGAAATGGTTCTTCTGTAGATACAGCTCCAATATCAAAAAGAAATTTATGCCAAAATCTAGCATATATAAGGTGTCGTGTAGCATGATCACCACCGACATATACATCTACTGGCATCCAAGATTTTTCTTTTGTCAAATCTATTAAATTATTGTTATTTTTTGGATCAATATAACGTAAATAGTACCAAGAAGAACCTGCCCATTGTGGCATTGTATTTGTCTCTCTTTTACCAGGACCTCCACATTGTGGACATTCTGTATTTACCCAATCAGTAATTGTAGCCAAAGGACTTTCACCTGTCCCTGTCGGTTCATATGATTCAACTTCAGGTAGACATATAGGCAATTGATCTTCAGGCACTGCGACTGCACCACATTTTTCACAATGTATAATTGGAATTGGTTCACCCCAATATCGCTGTCGAGAAAAAACCCAATCTTTTATTTTGTAAGAAATCTTTCTTTTTCCAAAACCTTCTTCGCAAAAATAATCCACCATTTCTTTTATAAGATCTTGATTGATACTTCTTCCGGTAAATTTACCTGATTCGATGAGCACACCACTATTTTCATGCGCATCGACAGGAGTACTATCATCATTACGATCTACCACTTCTTTTAAAGGTATTTCATATTTTATTGCAAAATCACAATCTCGCATATCGTGCGAAGAACAGCGAATGATACCTGTCCCAAAATCCATCAAAGCAAAGTTTGCAAGCCATATTGGCATTTGAGTTTTATTTATAGGATCAGTGACATACATTCCAGTAAAGATACCTTTTTTTTCTTTATCACCAAAACTTTTAACTCGTTTTTTATGATCTTCAATAAAAGATTGTATCTCCTCTTTATTTTCTACATTTTTTATCAACTCTTGTACTAGTGGATGCTCTGGTGCAATCACAATAAAAGTATCAGCATAAAGCCATGCTGGATATGCACTAAATGTCTCCAATACAATTTCAGAACCTACGACCTTGTGACTTATGACAATGCCTTCTTTTTTCCCAATCCAATTTCTCTGAGCTTCTTTTACTCCTTCAGGCCACTTTGGTAATTTATCTAAATCAGAGAGCATACGATCTGCATAATCTGTAATCTTAAGGACCCATTGACGCATTGGTTTTTGTTCTACTGTCGTACTGCAGCGCTCACAAGTACCATCTGCTTCTACGTCTTCATTTGCAAGTCCCGTCTGACAAGATGGGCACCAATTTATTGGTTCAAATGATTCAAAAGCTAAACCCTTTTTAAACATTTGCAAAAATATCCATTGAGTCCATTTATAAAATTCTGGATCTGTTGTATTTATTTCTCGTGACCAATCATGATCAAAACCAATAACAGAAAGCTGCTCTTTAAATCGAGCTACATTTTTTTCTACAGCAATACGTGGATGAATTTTATTTTTTATAGCAAAGTTTTCAGCTGGCAATCCAAAAGCATCCCATCCCATTGGATGCAACACATTGAATCCTGTCATTCTTTTCATTCTAGAATACACATCTGTGGCTATATAGCCTCGCGGATGACCCACATGCAATCCTTCACCTGATGGATACGGAAACATGTCCAATACATAGTGCTTTGGCAGTTTTGAATCTTCTTCGGTTTTATACAAACCCTTATCCTCCCATTCTTTTTGCCATTTTTTTTCTATCTCTAAATGATTGTATTCTTCTTTTTCTTTATTCTTCATATCTTTTATTTATCGTTAAACTTTTTAATCACAAGTATAATTAGTGCCGATAAAGCGAGTGCAAGAATAGATACTTTGATTATATTGTTTGCATCTGACCAGTACATCATCGTAGCTATAAGTAAAGATACGACTCCACCCCAAGATAAAGACACAGAAAGTAGAGCAATATGAGTAAAAGCTCCAAGTAGAATAGTAATGATGCCGAGTATCACAAGCATTATAAATACATTTCTTTTATATATATCATTTTTAAGATCATAATCTTTTTGGCAAGTGTATGTCACATTGCAGTATCCAGTCACTTCACTTTTATATATAGGACTTCTCAATTCTTGAACTGGAATTGTATTTTCACTCCAAGATCCACCATTATAAACACACTGGTCTTTATCATCAAAATTTCTATTAGATATATCTTGAGAACAAAAATTTTCATATACAGGCTTAGGATAAACCAAATCTAATGCGTAGTTAAAAAATAAATTAAGCACAATCACGATAGCAGCGATTATAGAATAAGAAAAAATCTTTGAATTGTTTAAATTATTTCCCTCTTTTATTTTAGATTCGCTTTTATCTTGATTTGCATTTTGTGTATCCATGATTTTGTTTTTATGTATTAATATGACTAATTTTACCCAGACTTGATTTTTTTACCAAATTATGATATAATATATATACGGGTGGAAAAATCTTTTCACTATAATATATATTTATTATATAATAATAGCTACATTATACCATGACAGAAGAAATAAGAAAAAAATCAATAGATGCAATAGAAAGACTAGCTAGAAGATCTACAAATTGGGTAGGTTCTGTAAACTCTATTCTTATACATACTGCACTTTTTATTTTTGCTTTTATTCTTTTCTTTTTTGGTGTAAATATAAATAAAATCCTATTAGTGGTTACTACTCTAGTATCTCTAGAAGCAATATATCTTGCAATATTTATTCAAATGACTGTAAACAGGCAAGGTCGTAGACTTCGTGCTGTGGCTCGTGATGTTGAAGATATTCAAGAAGGAGTCGAGGAAATCCAGGAAGACGTGGAAGGTATTGAGAAAGACGTAGATGAGATTCAGAAAGACGTGGATGAGATTCAGGAAGACGTGGAAGAAATTCAAGAAGACGTGGAAGAAATTCAAGAAGAGGAAAATGAAGAGGAAGCAGGGTCAAATAGTAAAGTAGATGAAACTACTCTAACACACATACAAATACTTCTTTCAGAACTCGCAAAAGACATCAAAGAATTAAAAGATAAACAAAAATAAAATTCTGCCAAAGCCTTGCTTTGGCAGAATTTTATTTTCTCATTAAAACTGGTTTACCATTAACTAAAGATATTATTGTCGAGGGTTTACCACTTCGTGTCCCATAACACACATATGCATCTATTTTATTGCCAAAGTAGGCTCGGGCTTCGCGCCTATTGCGTGCAGGGTCTTTACCTTGTGGGTTTGCGCTTGGGGCAACAAGTGGGCCAATTTTTTTAATCAATTTATATAAATGCCCATTTCTCTTACTTATCATTCTAAAAGCGAGTGAATTTTTACCTCTATGTAAATATTTAAATTTTGCAATTTTGCAAGGCAGTATCACGCTTGTTTTTGGTTTAAAAACATCAGAATATTTTATATACAAAGACTTCTTAATCCCAAATTTTTCTAAATCCCTGATATCTGCAATAAGTATTATAAAAGGCTTATCATCATCACGCCCTTTTATTTCATATATATGCTCGACAGCCTTTTTATCAAAAGCACTTGTTACTATCCCATACAAAGTGTCTGTAGGGATTACAGCTATCCCACCACCTTTTACAACCTCTTCTACTTTTTTCCATTCACTTTTCATTAAATCAAAATATTATTTATTTTTGAAGCTAAAATAAAGTCGTTTTGAGAAAGACCACCTATGGCATGAGTAGAAAGATTAATAGTCACAAATTTGTAATCCGCAAGATATATGTCTGGATGATGACCTTCATTCTCTGCGAGTGCTCCTACTTTATTCACAAAAGAAAGTGCTTCTTTAAAATCCTTAAATTCAAATTTTTTTGAGATGAATTTATTATCATCACTTATTTTCCAATCTGGCACATGGTACGACAAAATAGCTTCTGCATCAACTTTGCTCATCGGATCTACCCCACCCTCACAAGGCACACATTTTTGGTCTAATAAATTCATATAAATATTCTAGCACAATATAAAAACAATCTTTATATTAATTTGATCAC
>CAZCDN010000029.1:4725-6531 GCA_964497725.1 uncultured Candidatus Saccharibacteria bacterium
CCTTCGGATTACCTCAGGATGATTGAATTTAAAATATAAAAACAATCTTTATATTAATTTGATCACCCTTCGGATTACCTCAGGATGATTGAATTTAAAATATAAAAACAATCTTTATATTTTAAATTCAATCACATCCCCATCCTTCACGATATACTCTTTTCCTTCAGTGCGTACTTTACCTTTTGCGCGAGCATCAGCATACGAACCCGATTCTAGTAAATCTTGCCAAAATACGACTTCCGCTCGGATAAATTTATCTTTAAAATCAGTATGTATTGCAGTACCTGCTATCGGTGCAGTACTTCCCTTTTTTATAGTCCAAGCACGAGTCTCTGTCTCGCCAGTAGTAAAGTATGTATCGAGGTTTAGCAATTTATATCCTTCAGATATCAGGTTGTTTATACCATCATCATCTCCACCCATTTCTTTTCGAAACATTTCTTTTTCTTCTCCTTCAAAATCCTTTAGTTCGTCTTCTATCTTTGCATCAATAAGCACAAATCTTGATCCTGTTTTTAAAATCTCATCGGTAAGCTCTTTAAAGTATTCTGGCTTTTCTTCATCAAGATTTTTAACTCCACCTTTTTTATTTAGTCCATAAAGCATAGGTTTTATTGTGAGCAAATTTAATTGTTTCAATTTTTTGTTTTCTTCTTCTGTATATTCTAGTATATTTGCAAGCTTTCCTTCTTCGAGAATTTTTTCTACTTTTTTCAAAAGTATTTCTTCAGCAATAGCTTCTTTGTCATTTTTCTTTACATCTTTTTGTAAGTTTGAAATTCTTTTTGTCACAGTCTCAAAATCAGCCAATACAAGCTCCAGGTTTATGACTCCTATATCACGAAGTGGATCTATATTGCCATACACGTGAGTAATGTCTCCATCACCACCTGTAATAGGAAAAAGTCTTACCATGTGGAGTATGGCATCTACCTCGCGAATATTTGCTAAAAATTTATTTCCTAAACCTTCTCCTTTTGAAGCTCCTTCTACGAGTCCTGCAATATCCACAAATTCTATAGCCGCAGGTACACCTTTTACAGATTCTGAAAATTTTACAAGCTTCCAAAGTCTTTCATCTGGCACCGGCACAATACCTACTGATGGATCAATCGTACAAAATGGATAATTTGAAGCAGGTACGCATTTTTTAGTAAGCGCATTAAAAAGTGTGGACTTGCCCACATTTGGTAAACCTACAATTCCTATAGATAATGACATTTGATTAATATAGCAGAAATTAAGGTTTTTTGGAAGGAATTTATTTATAAATATAATTAAATTGTTTTATACGCCCAATGTAGTAAGGCTTGGCGTTGGCGCGGGCGACACGTAGTGTCGCCCGCTCGGCAATTGGCGCTAATTTGACCCAAATGGCGGCGCATATTTTTCCACCTTTTTATTTGCTTTGTATCTTCAATCGGAATTCTACGTCCCATATAATACCGACAATACCATTGGAACCAGCCTCGAGGATCTTCTTTTTTATTTATCCAATTTTTGGATTTCCATTCTGATAAAGACTGGCTGGCATTTACACCAAAATAGTTTAGACTTTTATCTTTTTTATTACCGTTTGCAAATTTGGCTTTTGTAAACCAATTTTTAGGAAATTCATTTATACAATCACGCATATAAATACCACCAAAGATACCCATTTCTAACATTTGCTTTGGTGTAACGTTTGGCTTGAATTCAGGATCAAAATTTTTACCCATTGGTTCGGTTATAAAATATTCATAATCCTTTTGCATTTTGTCACTAACAACGACTTTTTTATTTAACCTCCCTTTCGTCATTTTA
>CAZCDN010000030.1:0-1668 GCA_964497725.1 uncultured Candidatus Saccharibacteria bacterium
TGAATCATTGCTGATTCAGTTGTTGTAACACCTGAACCGTCTATATAACGTAGGTTATTTATTGCAACTGTCCAAGAATCAGAATCAATATCTCCTGAATCAAGATTACTTACAACGTCAACAGAGATATAAATCTTTGCTTTTGTATTAGACTTGATTACTGCATCACTCAATTGAATAGTCTTTGAGTAAACACCAGTAGATTCTTTTGTAAAGTCAGATACATCTGCTGTACCGATCTTTGTTGAACCCATGTATACATGTACATTAGTCAAGTAATCACCAAGACGATCTGAATCAGTAGAACCGTTACCATTTGAATCAAAAGTTAATTTGATTGAAGATAGTCCAACGTCTCCATCCTTTGAAGTTTCAGCGTCAAATCCTGCGATTTGAACATTCTTTTGCCCTGAACCTAGTTCTTCATTATTTAATGAAGAGATTTGATTCATTGCTGAGATTGTACCAAATGTACCTGAAAGTGTTCCAGTTGTTGTTGTAGTAGTTGTAGTTGTTGTTGTAGTTGTAGAACCAAATACTGAAGCCATTTTAGCTTTTGTGTTTGGACCAACTATTCCATCAGCTCCGATACCATTTGATGCTTGCCAAGCTTTCACTTTAGCAGCTGTCATTGGACCAAATTTTCCATCCACTGAAGCACCTAGCATTGTTTGTAAATTTTGTACATACATACCTGTACTTCCTACTCTTAGAGTAGTTGAACCTAGATCCAAAGAAGCACCTGCTGTTGTTGTACTACCAGAAACCAAAGCTTGCACTGCTGCAGCTTGTGTTCCATTTAAACCAAGAACAGTAATCAAAGTTGTCGCTTCTGCTTGAGTCAACGCACTAGCTGAACTAGTTGCAACCATTGCAAGAGCAATAACTAAACCACCGATTTTAGCAGTTTTTGTTTTTAAGAATTTTAACATAATAAATATTTTATATACGCGGTTAATTTATAGTTTCGACAAACCAATCTGCGTATTATTTTTGTCTTACCCCCGTTTGTTATCGAGAGTAAAACGATTACTAATCATCAATTATAATAATTTATAATAATAACTAATAAATTGATCAATTATCCATCTCCCCTTTTAAATAAGTATAGAGCTCTATCACTCTATATATATGTATAAGAAAATCAAGATAAACCAATTTCAAGTAAAACGTGTCTGAATTTCTTTGAATTTTATTTTCAAAAAAATCAAACTTATCTGCCATGTCGACAGGGCCGATATCAAATTTTTAAAATTATATTTTTAAAATTATATTTTCAGATTACAAATCTCTATCAAAAAAAGTGTAATAAAAAAATAAACTAAATAAATATTTCTTCAAAAAATCAGATGCGACCATTGAAGTAAACGTGAGCCACGCTCCGATTCGGTATCAATAGAACGTGGTATTTTATTTTCAACGATCGCCCTCATTGGCGCTCAAAAGAGCTTAAACGAGGATAACATATATTAGCACGAAGTATAAAAAAATACTAGTGCTAGTATACATAGCTTATTATAGTATTATCTACATATAAAAGCTAGTGTCATACAGATAAACTGTGGATATCCATCATAATTTTTTTCAAGATATCCTATATTTTATGACGCTCGAGATTCAAAAATATTACAAGGATTTGTTTCCTCTCTCCTTTCGACTTTCGACTTT
>CAZCDN010000030.1:1768-5826 GCA_964497725.1 uncultured Candidatus Saccharibacteria bacterium
TTTGGACTATATTTATATTTACTCCATCTTTTCTCCCCTTCTTTTAAAACTTGTCCATTAGATACCAGTTCGTTAAGCTCTCTTTGTATTGTCTTTTCTGAGCAGTCTTTTATAAAAACAGATATGTCTTTTATTGAAAGAAAATCTTTGTCTTTAAGAAAATCTTTTATTTGATTACGTCGTTCTTCTCTTGTTACTTGATTTTTATTTGTGTCTTTTTGAGTAGCTATCGGACTGTATTTTTTATAAAAGACATTATCATTTACACTGTCTTTTATGTGTCCTTTATATGAATCTTGTCTTATACTATCATTCAACTGAGGAAGTTTTTCATAATCTGGAAGTGCAACAAAAAGAGATTCTTTATCTAGTACAAATCTTTCAGAAATTGTACGTGAATTTAAATCTCGATTCATATTTTTTACTTGATTTGTTTCTTCAAATTTAATGAGCTCTTCTGCCAATAAATCGAATTCTTTTTTAAGTATTCCTGCATTCATTTCTGATATAAAACCGATAGTCTGACTCACATCTATAAATGAAAGTATTTCAAGTATTTTACTTTGTGTAGATAGTATAGAAAAACTCTTTTGAGTTTTGTACAAGCTAGATATACGATGTATATCAGACATGAGTTCTACACCCAAAGATCTGAGCTTGTTTTTCAAAGATTCATCCATATCAATTCCATCAGTCACCATATACAAAGCCATCACCAACTTCTCTGTCTTTTTAGAAGTAAAATCTATAAAAGACTTGTTATTAAAGGAGTTTACACTAGAAGGGACATCCTGTGTCCTTTTATTTTCTATGTGTCTTTGAATGTCGTTTTTGTAGTCCATTATAAATTTTATCTAAGAAAAATGTCTTTAATATGTCCATTATATACTCATAGTTTTAAAGGCGCAAGGTTTATTTTGTGGTCTAATTATTTTTAATATATAAACTTTTTTTACTCAAAAGAATAAGCTATTTTTATCACAACTCCCTACAAAAATATATGATTATTTTTATATAAATTTACAGCTTTTTTATACCTGTGGAAAGCTTTAGATATGTTATAATATACGCATATATGGCAAGAAAAAAAAATGAAGACGAAGAAGAAATTGAAGAAACAACTTCACGTAAAAAAAGAAAAAATAGTAAAGATGCAAGAGAAAAAATAGAACTCAAAACTGAAACAAAAAACAGTATTTGGGGTGTAGTTTTTTTAGTGTTATCTGTGTTTATTTTATTATCATTGTTTAATTCGGCAGGTTTATTTGGTGAATTATTTTATAATTTTTTTAACTCACTTTTGGGTATTGGATACTACCTCCTTCCACTACTTTTAGTATATTCTGGTATCTCTTTTATGCGTAGTGGTCGCCCAGACATAGCGCGCATTCATGTCATCTCTGGAAGTATTTCTTTTTTTTCAATACTTGGCATTCTTCATATTACAAAAAATAGTTATGCTGAAATTGAAAGCATTGCACTCGGAGGATACTTTGGAAAAATAATCGCTTGGCCTTTTGTAAAACTATTTGGCATATTTGCTGGTACACTTTTTTTAGGAGCAATACTCATTATATGTATCATTATTATTTTTGATGAAAAACCAAATCTTATTACTTTTGTAAGTAAAATAAAAGGACTAATGACATCAAAAATAAGTACTGGTCCCCTACTCAAAAAATCTTCTACTGAAGAAAATTCTACTTACGAAGAAGAACCTTCACCAGAACAAAAAGAAATTTTAGACAGCATGGAAGAAGACGAGGATGAAGAAGAGGAAGAGACAGAAGATACAATCATACCAAAAGGTAAAGCATTTAAATCTAAAAATTATATTCCACCACCACTTTCATTACTTGAGAAAGATAAAGGTAAACCAAACGTGGGTGACATAAAATCAAATATGAATATAATCCAAAGAACTCTACTAAACTTTGGTATTCAAGTGGAAATGGATGAAGTAACTGTCGGTCCTACTGTCACACGATATGCATTAAAACCTGCACAAGGAATGAAGCTATCAAAAATAGTAGGTCTTCAAAATGATCTCGCGCTTGCACTTGCTGCCCACCCTATCCGTATAGAAGCTCCTATTCCTGGTAAATCACTTGTGGGTATAGAAATACCAAACAAAGTAAAATCTACAGTCGGACTAGCTACACTTCTTGCTGATGATAGATTCCAAAAATCTGGTAAACCATTGACTGTCGCTCTCGGTAAAGGATTGTCAGGAAAAGCGCACTTTGGAAACCTTGCAAAGATGCCACACATGCTCATCGCCGGTGCTACAGGTAGTGGAAAATCTGTAACCATACACTCTGTGATTACATCTCTTCTTTACAGAAATGGACCAGAAGATATGCGCCTTATCATGGTGGATCCAAAAAGAGTAGAGCTTACTCTTTACAATAAAATCCCTCACCTACTCACTCAAGTGATTACAAATCCCAAAAAAGCAATCCTTTCATTGAAATGGGCAGCAAAAGAAATGGATAGAAGATACGATATCCTAGAAAAAGAAACTGTTCGTGATATAGAATCATATCACGGCAAAATAGCGAATAGAAAAAATGATGATAGTGTAGAAAAAATGCCTTACATTGTGATCATTATTGATGAGCTTGCTGATATTATGCAAACCTATCCTCGCGAACTTGAATCTGCAATCGTGCGCTTGGCACAAATGTCGCGTGCTGTAGGTATACACCTCATACTTTCAACTCAGCGCCCTTCTGTAAACGTAATTACAGGTCTTATTAAAGCAAACGTGCCTACAAGACTAGCTTTGCAAGTATCTTCACAAGTAGACTCTAGGACAATTCTAGATGCTGCTGGTGCGGAAAAACTTCTCGGCGCTGGAGATATGCTATTTTCTGGAAACGAAATGTCTCAACCTGAAAGACTCCAATCAGCATTTATCTCTGAAGACGAAGTTAAAAAAGTGGTACAATACTTAAAGAGAGCATATCAAGATGAATTACCAGACGAAATAGAGCTTTCTGGAAGCATTGATTCTGGTGGTGGAAATATATTTAATTCAGATATAGATGACGAAAATGGAGATGATTTGTATGAAGACGCAAGAATGACTATAATAGAAGCAGGTAAAGCAAGTACATCATATCTTCAAAGAAAACTTGGTATCGGATATGCGCGTGCTGCAAAACTTATCGATATGCTTGAAGAAAAAGGTATTGTAGGACCGGCAAATGGATCAAAGCCTCGCGAAGTTTTTGAAGAATCAGTCGACAATATAGAAGCAGATACAAATAAAAATCAAGATGAATAATGAAATAAATAAAAAAAATGTACCCTTTTGGTTTTCGTTGATTATGTTTATTTTGTTATTCGTACTGATTGGCTTTATTGCTTTTAGAAATATGCGAGAAGTATTTGGTGGGGTAAAAATAGATGCGAGAGTAGAACAAGCTGAAAATCTAAACAACAATATATTTAATTTAAATGGCAATGCAAAACACGCTACATTTATAAGTATCAACGGTAGAGAAATATTTATTCAGAAAAATGGTGACTTTAAAGAGAAGATTGCTATGCCAGAAGGATATTCTGTAGTCACAATATTTGCAAGAAATAAATTTGGAAAAGACCAAGAAAAAACATTGGAGTTCTATACTCCCCCGAGTTCTCTTGTCGTATACAATAAAAAATAGATTATTAAAATTATAAATTAACTCACCCATTTTATGGGAACAAAATAAAAATTATGGCAAAAAAAGCAAAAGTAGCAAAAGAGAATGGACAAGGAATAGAAGATACAATTAAATCAATCCAGACAAAGTTTGGAGAAGGTGCGATTATGAAGCTTGGTGACGCAGCAAAAGTAAACGTAGACTCCATACCTACTGGATCACTAGGTCTTGATATGGCTCTTGGAGTCGGAGGATTGCCTCGTGGAAGAATTATTGAAATATTTGGTCCTGAATCATCTGGTAAGACCACTCTCGCCCTTCACGCTGTAGCTGAAGCTCAAAAGAAAGGTGCTGTATGTGCATATATAGATGCAGAGCATGCAATGGATCCAGAATATGCAAAAAAAC
>CAZCDN010000030.1:5862-6530 GCA_964497725.1 uncultured Candidatus Saccharibacteria bacterium
GTAAATATAAATGAACTTTTAATTTCTCAGCCTGACACAGGTGAACAAGGTCTTGAAATCACAGAAAGTCTTGTGCGTTCTGGAAAGATAGCTATCGTAGTAGTAGACTCTGTAGCTGCACTTACTCCAAAAGACGAGATTGAGGGTGATATGGGAGCTCACCATGTGGGTAAACAAGCCCGCCTTATGTCACAAGCTCTTCGTAAACTTACGGCTATTGTCGCCCGTTCTGGAACGATAGTAATATTTATAAACCAAATAAGAATGCAAATCGGTGTTATGTTTGGTAATCCTGAGACTACTCCAGGTGGAAAAGCTTTGAAATTTTACACTTCTGTAAGACTCGACATACGTCGTATTGCTCAAATCAAAAAAGGAGATGATGTAGTAGGTTCTCGTACACGCGTAAAGGTTGTAAAAAATAAAGTAGCTGCCCCATTCAAGCAAACTGAGTTTGATATACTATACGGAGAAGGAATATCTCGCGAAGGTGAAATAATGGCATTGGCTGAAAAGATTGGTATTATCGAAAAATCTGGAGCTTCGTACTCAATGAAAGACAAAGAAGGAAATAAGGTTTCAATGGGTCGTGGTTATGATGCTACACGTACTTGGCTTAAAGAAAATCCAAAGGTCGCAAACAGTATACTAAAAGAAGTTCAAAGTCG
>CAZCDN010000031.1:0-6340 GCA_964497725.1 uncultured Candidatus Saccharibacteria bacterium
TACTGCATGCTATCATTATCACCAAGATGCAATACCAAGTGCACCATATACTGTGGATGAGTTAATCCGTATTACGACTAATGGAGACAGTGTCACTGGTACAAAAAAGGGGACTCAGTTTGGACCAGATATGACAAATGGATATCAAGGTACAATCACGGGAACTATTTCAGAAAATATACTGACATCCGTTTTTGATTATGTGATAGAAGGTTCTTCAAATAAAGAACAAGAGTTGTATTCGATAACTGCTTTTAAAATTACAAAGCATCGCTATCCATTGATTGATAAAAAGGGTATGCTCGTACCCGATATGACCAAAGATTTTACTGAGCTTGTATATAAAGAAGAGGAGTGTAAATAAATAAAAATATAAACAAAATTAAGAACCAGTAACATGGTTCTTTTTGTTTAGATTATTTTTTTATTTATATAATCTACTTTCCACTTATTCTTTTCTTTATTGAATATAAATTTTGATATTGAAGCATTGTCTATGATTAGATGACTAGAGATTTCTTCTATATATTCCTCATTGGACGAATCATTTAGAAGTAAACAAGAAATTAATGCTTTTAAAAATATCGCATGACTAACTACAACAAAATTTCCTTCAGGTAAATTTTCTAAGAATGTTTTAGATTCTGATAGTCTTTGCTCAAAAGTCTTATAATCTTCTTTTGGCAGGTATTCAGCAGTATTTTGATAAATAACACTTCTTTCTTTTAGGAAATTTAACACAATGGGTTCTTTTGGAAAATATATCTCTTTTGCGGTTTCTTTTGCTCTGAGGATGTCACTTGTAAATACATCAGAAATATTCCTGTTTTTAAAATATTGACCAATAACTTTTGCTTGATTTACACCTTTTTCTGTTAATCCATTTAAATCTCCAGTAAAAAAAGGATCAATATTGCTTTGGCATTCAGCATGTCTTGTAAAATATATGTTTGTTTTCATCCACTAGATTATATCAGAAAAATTGAAGATTGAATTTGGGAACCTGTAGGTATTGGTCACGTATAATTTTTTTGTAAAAATTTGTGAGCCACGATAGGTATGGCTTTTTAAAAGTATTGTGACCCTACAGAGATCGGTCACGTATAATTTTTTGGTAAAAATTTACTCGACCCCGACTCGCGCCAGTCGCGCTCCGTCTTTCGATTCTTTTAAAACATACATTTGGGTATGTTTTAAAATCACAAATTTTGTGCAAACAAAAATTTGTGACCCTACAGGGAATCGAACCCTGATTACCGCCTTGAGAAGGCGATGTCCTAACCGTTAGACGATAGGGCCATATTTATGTATTGAGATTATAAACTATTTTTTAAATAAAAACTATACCACACAAGGTATATTTGACCGAGCTTATTTTTAATGTTATTCTTTTAAAAAATGTTAACTTAAAAAAATAAAACCGAATGGAAAACTTAAATCACCCTTACCCAAAGCAAATTTTTGTTTTTGGAAATGACACAAAATTAGGAGATGAAATTTCTAATTTATTAAAGCTCAAAAAAGCCGAATTGACTGTAAGAGAATTCAAAGATGGTGAAAAAATACCTCATCAAGCTGAAACAGTGCGCGGTCGAGATGTATTCATCGTTTTTACTAGTCAAAACGGAGAGATGGCTGATTCTTGGCTTTTTAATTACTTACGCTTTGTAAGAGCCGTAAAATGTGGACAACCACACAAGATTACTGTGATTATTCCTAAATTACCTCATCAAAGACAGGATGTTGAAGACAGGAAATTAAGACAGCCAAAGATGAGTAATTTTTTTCCAGAAATGCTTAAATCTGCTGGAGCAGATCATCTTGTTGTGTGTAAATTGCATAATCCTGCAAGCCAGACCACAGATCCTCCTATGGAGAACATCGATACCACTTTTCTAATTATTAATTATATTAGAGAGAAATTTGAAGATTTATCTTTGATTGCAATCGCAACTGGAGACATGGGTGGGGCAAAGTATGCGAGCGAAATCGCCAATGAATTAAATGTCCCTATTATCCTAACGGATAAAGAAAGAGATAAAAACAATGGTGAATCAAAAGCTATGCAAGTTTTTGCACGAGGTAAAATTTCTTCACGTATAAATACAATTATATTTGTGGATGATTTGATTAGTACCTTTGGAACATTAAAAAATGCAGCTCATGCTGTACAAGAAATTTATCCGGATATTGTTAATTTTGAGTCTTGCGTAACCCACGCAGATTTCTCAGAAGATGCAAGTAAAAATATTTCCGAATCTATTTTTAGATCTGTGTGTGTCATGGATACTGTACCAGTTGAAGATTTTCATTTGGACATTATTCATAAAAGTGGAAAAAAACTTCATATAATCTCAACCGCTAAAGTTATTGCGCAAGCAATAGACAATTTGCACAATGGAGATTCTATATCAAGCTTGTGGTTGAATGGTAAGCAAAAGTCTTTGGCACTAGCACATTAGTACAAAAGTACAAAAACACTGTTAAATTTAAAAGCCTTCAAATTGGAGGCTTTTTCTTTTTGTCAGGTGGGGGATATAGAGCTTGACAAAAAATGTGATTGGGTGTATAATGTATATATATTTTAAATTGGTCTGAAAGGTCAGTATAAATTATTAATTTAAAAAAATACAAATTATTATGAAAAAATATTTATCAATCTTTGCAGTTTTCGCACTTGTGCTCGGTTTTAGTGTGATTAGTGCACCAAAAGCAGAAGCTGCTGTAAACTGGAACGTAAGTTTTGGTCTATATGGTGGAAATTCTTATGGCCAAGGTGGCTATGGTGTGGGTGGTGTAAATGTAAACGTAGGAAATGGAGGATACTATGGTAATCAAAATTTTGACTACGGTCAAAACTACGGTTATAACCAAGGTTACGGATACAATCAAAACTACGGATACTCAAACTATGGCTACGGTCAAAGTTATGGATACGGAAACTATGGATACATGCGCACTACAAGTTATTGCGGATACGCTTGCTAAATAAAAAAGATTAAAACAATAAACGACGAGTAAATTTACTCGTCGTTTATTGTTTTTGATATTGATAGGGTTTCTATATCTATTTTTTCTCCGGTAATACGCATTACATCTTTATCAATCTTTTTAAATTCTTTACCTGAAGCAGTATAGTGATTGATTACTGTATTTAGTGAATTTCCAATCTTATTATGATAGTCTTCGTATGATTTTAAATGCTTGCCGAGCTCTCCGACTCTCTTTACGATGTCTTTTGCACTCTCTTCTATTTGCATTGCTTTTAATCCCTGAAGGACTGTCTGTAAATATGCAAGGAATGAAGTAGGGGATACGATGATGACTTTGTATTTTGATGCTGCGCGCTGGATGAGATTCTCAGTATCTTCATTTGTCATCGCACCGATTTTGTTTATAAGTAAATCATAGTATATAGCTTCGTGAGGTATAAACATAAATGCAAAATCCATAGTATTTTCATTTGGTTTTATATATTTACTTGTCTCAGTTATTCTATTTTTTAAATCGTTTACAAATATCTTTTCAAGTCTTTCTTTTTCTGTCTTGTCACTAGTCTCTATTATCCGATTGTAGTTTTCAAGTGAAAATTTTGAGTCGACTGGTATGATTTTGTCTTTTACAAAAACTACAGCATCGACTATATCTCCATCAGAAAAAGTATATTGCATTTGGTATGATCCGGGTGGCATTACATTTTTTAAAAGAGTCTCTAGATAATATTCTCCGAGCACACCGCGTTGTTTTGGATTTTTCAATATATCTTGAAGGCTTTGAAGCTGGTCAGTAAATGATATGACTTGCTTATTTGTCTCATCGAGGCGCGTAAGTCTTTCTGTAATGTCGCGAATAATGCTTTGGCTTTGATTTGTCTGATGACGAATAGTGTCACTCACTTCTTTTTGAGATTCTGAAAGCTTGTGGTCGACAGTACGCGCAAGCTCATTGATCTGAGTGAGCAACAGTTGCATAGAAGTATTTTCTTTATCACCCGTATCGTCTTTTTTATTTTTCTTTAGTGAGATTACAAAAAAAGCGATTACAAACAATAATATTATGACTAGAAGTATAGTATTCATATTTTTATAATAATTTTCCTAAGTGATATTTTAATGTGTAGATCCAATCTTCGTCATCGGGATTGCTCGTCTCTTTTTGATTTAAAAACCATTCAAGATATCCACGGTCGCTTGACGCAACTTCGGCTACAGTCTTACCTACGTGTTTTCCAAAAGAAAATGAATGCATGAGTGAAGGTTTTGAGGAAATTTCAATCATTTCTTTTACTGCTTCCTCATTATTGCAATTTTTCTCTTTTTTAATTGCTTCGAGTAGTCGCGCAAAAAGTTTTTCAAGAACCATCACATCACCAAGTGCGTCGTGAGCTTGAGCCTCTATTTCAATATCTAAATAGTATCGCAAGTATTGAAGCTTGTGTTGAGGTATTTTATGCTCTTTATCGAGTGCACGAGCCACACGAAGGGTACAAATAGTGTTTGCTGGTATGATGCCTTCTTTTTTAATCATACCGATATCAAATTTTGCATTGTGAGCTACCATGATATTTTCTTTGTCTTCTAGTAAATCTTTTATTTCTTTATAAAAAAGACTTTCTTTAAAAGAAGGCTTGTCGGCTACCATTTTATTTGAAATATGTGTGACAGAACTCGCTTCGATAGAGATTTTTATTTCGGGTTTAAATAATTCACAAAAGATTTTGTCATCCATTTTGTATGCCAATTGGCAAAGAAAATCTTTTTCTTCTACACCTGTAGTTTCTGTGTCTAAAAATATCAATTTTGTTTTATTCATATATAGGTATTTTATCACAAATTTGCTATAATCAATAAATGAATTTACACGAAACAATAAAAGAAAAAATAAAAGAATCAATGAAAGCTCGGGATGCTGTAGCCCTCGATGTATATCGTGGTCTTTCTACTGCTTTTACAAATGAGCTAGTAGCTACAAATCGTACACCTACAGATTTTTTAGAAGATAATGAAGCATTGATTGTGATTACTCGTACAGCAAAGCAAAGACGTGATGCAATAGACCAATTTGAAAAAGGTGGACGAAAAGACCTTGCCGATGAAGATCGAGCTCAATTGGAAATCCTAGAGCAATTTTTACCAAAGCTTATGAGTGAAGAAGAAGTAATGAGTGTAGTAAGTGCAAAAAAAGAAGAGCTTGGAATTACTGATGCTACAAAAAAAGGATTGTTTATGGCGGAAATAATGAAAGATTTAAAAGGCAAAGCTGATGGAGCTTTGGTTAAAAAAGTAGTCGACAATTTATTTAATTAAAATTTATTTTATGAGAATTATTGCACATTGGATTATACTTTCAGTAGCTGTATGGGGAACTGCCAGATTTATAAGTGGTATATCTGTAGATCCTATCTGGGTTTCGCTTATTGTGGGAGCTTGTCTTACTCTTTTCAATATGTTTTTAAAGCCAATAATACATATGCTCACATTGCCTTTAAATTTCCTTACTCTCGGATTTTTCTCTCTACTTGTAAATGGTTTTGTATTTTGGTACTTGTCTACTATCATTAGAGGTTTTTCTGTGTCAGGTTTTTATGCTGCATTTATAGGTGCACTCGCTGTATCTATTTTAAACTGGCTTATATATAAAGTTTTCCGTTTCGATCTCTAATACAATATGAATTTCTTAAAGAAAAAAAACTTACTTGTGACACACAATGGTACATTTCATGCCGATGATATTTTTGCATGTGCTGCACTTTCAATATACCTAAAAGACAATATAAAAGTCGTGCGTACTCGAGATGAAGAAATAATCAAAAAAGGGGATTACGTTTTTGATATCGGAGGTATACATGATGAAAATACAAATCGCTACGACCATCACCAAAAAGAAGGTGCTGGTAAAAGAGAAAATGGTATACCTTATGCGTCTATTGGTCTCGTATGGAAAAGATTTGGAAAAGAAATTTGTGGAGATGAAAGTATTGCACAAAAAATAGATGAAAAGATAATACAACCCATAGATGCAAACGATAGTGGTATAAGTATTTTTGATATAAAAGAAAACATTGCCCCATATACAATACAAGACGTATTTTATGCACACAGACCAAGTTTTTCTGAAGAGCAAAACTATGATGAAATCTTTATGAAAATGGTATATTTTGCAAAAGAAATTATCCTGAGAGAGGTTTTTAAAATGAAAGATGCAAAAAAAGTGGCATCAATCGTAGAAGATTCTTACAATAAAGCAGAAGACAAGAGGCTAATCATACTAGACGATAGCTATCCATGGGGTGATGTACTAGGTGGACATGTGGAGCCTATTTATGTAGTATATCCAAAGA
>CAZCDN010000032.1:0-2852 GCA_964497725.1 uncultured Candidatus Saccharibacteria bacterium
GAACAAGATCTAAGTATTCCAATTACAAATCCAGAACTAAACAATAATACTAATTACAATTTTCAATTAAGAAATACGATGAATACTATGGATAAGGACGAGGGCCAAAGTGATGATACTAATAGCTTTTAATCCTTTGGTCTTTTTTTAATATGCTTAATGTCGTAAAGATATATTGTGCGACACACATGTATTTTTTATATATAACCCCTTCCTATAAAGACTTACCTTATCTTTACTTATCTGTAGCTTCTTCTACGCACACATTGAATTCTTTTACTTGTGCATTATAAAGAGAAATATCAGATTTAACTTTATTTAATAAATTATTATATTTTCCAACCAATACATTATATTGTTTTATTTTTTCTGCTTTTATTTCTTCGTTCTTTTCTAACTTTATTTCTTTATCCATTTTATTTAAAGAAGCTTGCATAGTATCGATTTCTTTTTGATTTATATCGATTGTACTCTTTAGACTTGGATCAATACCAGGACAAGAGTCTTTGGGTAGCCCAAAATGCTGTACAGCAAGCCATACTTTTTTACCTTCAAACATACCCTCACCCACAGCCACACCTATTTCAGTATATTTAGTGTTCAGTATATTTGCTCTGTGACCAGGACTATTCATCCAAGCCTCTACGATAGCTTCATCATTTTTAAAATTACCTAGTGCGAGGTTTTCCCCAATCAGTATGTATTCGTATCCGACTTCTTTACCTAAATCACCCACTCCCACACCACTTGGTGAATCGTGTTCAAAATATTGATTTATAAACATATCATCGACTTTTTTCTGAGCTGCCTTATCAAGCTTGGTATTTGATTTTAAATTTCTAGATACACCGTTTTGATTACGATTTTTATTTGTCCAATTAACGATACCATTATGAGTTAGCTCCGTATTTTCATTATTTGATAATACTGAATTTATCACACGAAGCGCTCCAGGAGTTTCTTCTTTTGTCTGTACTTTTTCTTTCTCTTCCAGGCCACCATTATCTTCTTTGGAAAGTTCTTGATTTGCATTTAAAAGACTACCTTTTATTTCGTTTATTAAGACATTTAAACTACTCCTATTTATATAGATAATAAAAATTAAAAGCAGTATTGTAATTATGTTGTAAACTTTTTTCATAAAGATATTATGGCGCGCAATTTGCTGCAGGTTTATAACCCTTAGCTTCAGCTTGTTCTTTTGTATTAAAAAATACTTTATTACTTTCTACAAGCTTAGTGGATCCACCACAACCAATCCTATAGTACAGTTTACCACGAGAAGAGGCCACATACATAGCATTTATATCACCTACGACAGAATTTTCATTGTTAGTATTGTATTCATTTTTTTTATTTACATAGTCCTTGAGTGGAGTCAAGCTATTTGCCAATTGATTGCCTTCTGGCTTCCCTACCTCACTATTGACAATATATATATTATCGTTGTCTAATTCTTTTGTAGACATTTTACCTATATAAAATGAAGATATGCCTACAAATATGACTATAATATATGTGAGTATGTCTTCCCTATTTAAAAGAATAAAACCCTTGATTTTTTTAGCTATATTATGTATACTATTCATTACATAATTATATTACAAATTATTTAATTACCCAACACATATATGGCACATAGGAAAGCTGGCGGAACCGCCCGAAACTTAAGAGACTCAAACCCAAAGTACCTAGGTACTAAGCTTTATGATGGTCAACAAGCAAAAGCTGGATCTATAATAATTCGTCAGCGTGGTACAAAAATCCTAGCTGGTGAAAATGTAAGCACAGGAAAAGATCACACTTTATTTGCTTTAAAACCAGGAACTGTAAAATTTAGCTCAAAGAGAAAGACAAATTTTAATGGTTCAAATTCAGTAAAGAAAGTAGTAAACATTATATAAAAATATAAATAAAAAAACTCCCAAACGGGAGTTTTTTTATTTATATTGCTTCTACTAGAATCTTAACCTCACCTTTATGATTTCCATCATTTAAAATGATGATATGCTCACCTATTTCTTTTATATGTCCAACTTCTAAATATGAAGGATTTATATCTAGATTTAAATTTTTAAATTCTTTCAATATATCATCGTTGTGTATAGCTTTAAACAGATGGCCTTTTTCATTAGATTTTGATTTCACAACAATACTAATACTCTTGATTTTTTCAAGAAATGTTTTAAAGTTTTTCTTCTCATTTTCTTTCTTTATACTTTCTTCTTCTTTCTTTTTTGATAATTTTTCAATAATCTGAGGTGTGGCTCTGTCGGCCAAGCCTTGTGCAAATAATGAATTTGCATATCCAGGAGCTACTTCTTTTACTTGCCCCCTCTGCCCTATTCTTGGTATATCTTTTAAAAATACAATTTTCATAAATGTTTTTATTATTTTAATAATTCTATCGCTTTTTCTAATTGAAGGTCTCTACCCTGCTCGATACTTTCTTGTGTTATTTTTACTTCATAATCTGGAGTAAGACCTGATACAGATATACTCAAACCCTTTGGAGTAAGCCATTTTGCTATAGTAACCTTGAGAGAAGTGTCTTCTGTGATGTCTACAAGCTCTTGTACGGAGCCCTTACCAAAAGTTTGAGTACCTACGAGTTTGGCTATACCATACTCGCTCATAGCACCAGCCATAATCTCTGAAGCTGAAGCTGAACCATTGTCTACTAAAATCATAATTTTTACATTATCATTTATAATCTTTGGACCTCTACTTTTGAATGAAATTGGTTTTCTATTGTCATTGAAATCTTGTATTGCAATAGTTTTACCAGTATCTAAAAACCATCCAGTAATTTCTATAGCACTATCTAAATAACCTCCAGGATTACCTCGCAA
>CAZCDN010000032.1:2952-4716 GCA_964497725.1 uncultured Candidatus Saccharibacteria bacterium
ACCATCCAGTAATTTCTATAGCACTATCTAAATAACCTCCAGGATTACCTCGCAAGTCTATGACCATTTTATCAAGTTTTGAATTTTGAAATTCATTTAGTGCTTCTTTAAATAAGCTAGCTGAATTTTCAGAAAATGTATAAAAATTTATTATAAATACACCGTCTTCTATTTTTGTTTTTATTGTAGGTATATCGATAGTGTCGCGCACAATTTCTATGTTGCGAGTCTTTTTTTCTTCATCACGCAATATAGTAAGAACGACAATACTTCCTTTTGGACCACGGATTTTACTTATAGCTTTGTCGATTGTAATATTTGTAGCATCTTCATTGTCAATCATAAGTATTTTATCACCAGTCTTCAATCCAGATTTTTCTGCTGGAGTATTTTTAAGAGGAGATACGATTGTAAGTATATTGTCTTTTTTATCAATTTCAGCTCCTATCCCACTAAATGAACCGTGTATCTCTTCTTGAAAAAGCTTATTTTCTTCTGGTCTAAAAAATACTGTATATGGATCATTTGTAGCATTTACAAGTCCTTCTATTGCATTCCATACCTTATCTTGATCATCTACATCTTTAATAAAAATAGATTTTTCATTTAGTACATTCCATACTTTCCAAAAAGGAGCAAAATCTGCATCTGTCACGACTTTTGTATCTTTATTTGAAATACCATAAACTTTATTTATAGCTAAAACATTTTTTTGACCCACAAAATAACCACCCAAAAATACACCCAGTATGATTACAAGCGATCCTATTATCAAAGAAAAATTATTTTTTTTATTTTGCATTGTGTTTTATTATCTCAAAAATACTATCTTATTTCAAGTGCGTCTCTCGTATATGTATTTGCTGGATCCCAAAGCATCCAAGACGTGAGACCTACATCATAGGTTGCCTTTATTTGAGCACGAACAAGTTCTTTTGTATATTTTGCTCCCATATCAAAATCTTGTAACCATGGACGCAATTTGAGCGTTGATTCACCTATTGCCTCAGCTTTTTTTACAGCACTATTCATTGAATAATGAATAACTTCATATGGCTTTGTGGCTGGATTTGCGTAACCATTCCAATTTTTTGGAAAATGTGACGGATACACCATAGGAGCAATATAATCAAAGTTTTTTAATGCATCTTCTAGTATTTGACCAATATTTAAATCATCAGTATTTGTAGTAGTCATACCAAAAAGATCGGCTGAGATTACAACACCTTGGGGTTTTAAATTTTTATTTAAATACTCATAAAAATATTTCATTACATCTGTTTTTACTTTTCCATTACTCAATGGATAATATATGTCTTTCATATTTCCATCAGAAGGAAAACGGATATAGTCAAAATTGATCTCATCAAATCCTAGTGCGTATGCCTCTTTAGCTAAAGCTACAGTATATATATGGGCATCATCTGAACTTGCATCTATCCAAGAAATTCCATTGTTGTCTTTCCAGAAATTATTTTTATTTGTATTAGTTTTTACTGCACTATTTGGATGATTTTTTATAAAATGAGGATCTTGAAAAACAGCAATTCTACCTATCACATAAATATCTTTACTGTGTAATAAATCAATCAATCCTCGAATATCTGGAATTCTTTTTTCTACAGCATTTTCTTTTACTAAAATTGGGTCGCTGACTTCAAAAGAAATTTTTCCAGTTGAATCTTTAATATCTATGACGATTGCATTTAATTCTGTATCATCCACAAGAGTAATAAGACGATTTCTAAAGTCTCTTGTCCCAGC
>CAZCDN010000032.1:4816-6203 GCA_964497725.1 uncultured Candidatus Saccharibacteria bacterium
ATTCTGTATCATCCACAAGAGTAATAAGACGATTTCTAAAGTCTCTTGTCCCAGCAACCCAACTAGACATATATATAGCTTTTAGGTCCTTAGGTGTAGCTATATGAGTAACTTCTACAATTTCTTTAATTTCTGTATTTTCTATATTATCATCTTTATCTGAAGGCTTACCTTCATCTGTTTTAGTATCTTCTATTTTAATTATTTCTTGTGAATCATATGATGAACTTGTAAGAAGAGGTATTAAAAAATAACTAACTAGTAAAATGATTACTATTGTTGCCAAATAAAAAAGAGTATTTTTTTTAAACATTTATTTTATATTTCTTCTATTATTATTTCTTTTTCTATCTCTATCACATCTTCTGCTGGAGAACTTTCAGAAAATGCATTCATTACACTATTTTGACCTTGTTTCGACATTTCTATTCTTTCTTGTATTTTTCTTTTATACATTACATAAGCTATAAAAATAATAAACAGTCCAGTAAGTAGGAATAAAATTTTTCTCATATTGTTTGGAAAACCCAAGTGTGGTAATAATGCTACCCAAATTCCTATAAAAAGCAGTGTTCGTTCTTTTTTCATAATATATATTATAACTTATTTATTTTTTATCTACAATAATGACAAATTCACCTTTTTGTTTTTGCGTATTATTAGTAAAAAAATCTAATAATTCTTTTGCATTCCCTCTTTTAATTTCTTCAAATTTCTTTGTAATTTCTCTTGCTACAACTACCTTTCTTTTTATGTCTAAAATCTCACCCAAAGATGATAGTGTCTTTAAAAGTCTGTGTGTAGATTCATAAAAAACACAAGCATAATCACTTTCATTTATTTTATTAAAAATTGTTTCTCTTCCTTTTTTGTGTGGTAAAAAGCCTAAAAAAGTGAAATTAGCTGTCGATATACCAGAAGCTGAAATTGCTGATACAAGAGCACTTGCCCCAGGTATAGGTAAAACGCTAGCTTCATCTCCAAAAGCCTCATAAACGCTGTCTACGAGCATCACACCAGGGTCAGAAACACATGGTGTGCCTGCATCTGATACTAAAGCTAGATTTTTACCATCTCTTAAAAGCTCTATGATTTGATTTTCTTTATTTTTTGTACTATGGGCATGATAACTAATTGTCTTATTTTTAATTTCATATTTTGACAATAGTTTTCCTGTCGTACGAGTATCTTCACAAAGAATAACATCGACTTCTTTTAAAATACGGATTGCTCGAAGTGTCATATCTTCCAAATTTCCAATTGGAGTCGCTACTACATAAAGTGTACCGATATTATTTTGCATAAGAATTCTTTTTCTTTTTGTGAGTCATATCAAAATACCAAGAAGCAATTTTACATTTTAAATTACAAAATGCATTACCATTTT
>CAZCDN010000033.1:0-6108 GCA_964497725.1 uncultured Candidatus Saccharibacteria bacterium
GAATCTTACAAAGGTATCTCAATTTTCAAGGAAAGTGGAGAAGAGCAAAGAATTATTTTTTTAGAAACTATTAAAGAATTAGGTTATAAAAATCTTGATCCGAATAAAAAGATTGAGTTTATTATCGAAAAAGCAAAAAAAATTCCCTCAAGGGTAAGTTCTGAAAATGTAAAACAAGAACAGTATGTATATAAATCCGAAACTAGATATGGTGTACATATACACGTAGGTATGATAGGTCTCGATTTTAGCGACAAGGGTTCTTCTTGGGTTATTATAACCAACGAAAAAGATCAACGAGTCTTTGTAAGAGAATTTTATCGAAACATGAGTGTATCTTTATTAAAAAAACTTTCTGCTTATGCAAAACTTGCAAGGGGAATTGCTGATTCAAGAAAACCAGGATTTGAGCTTGTTGAAATTTTGGAGACAAAATTTGAATGGTTTGACGGTAAAAAAGCTTTACCTTTTTCGGTTGAGTACTACTTAGAAAATTTTAAAAAAGAAGAAAGAAGTATAATCTTGAGAGGAGAGTATGCAAGAAAAAGATATCGCGAAAGAACTTTTGGCGAAGTTCGTCGAGAAAGAAGTCTTAGGTCTACTTGGATCTAGAGAGTAAAAATGATAGTAAAAATCCGTAATTTAAATTAATTGCGGATTTTTTTATGTTTATGATAGTATTTTGTATATGAGAGAATGTGTAAAAAACAATGTATATGATTTGCGGACAGAAAAAGATATTACGCAAGAAGGTCTGGCAAATAAAATGAATGTGAGTAGGCAAACTATAATAGCAATTGAAAAAGGCAATTATACGCCGTCGGTATTATTAGCTATGAAGCTCGCATGTTTTTTTAGCATGCCAGTAGAAAAAATATTTAAAATACATTATGAAAAATAATTTAAAAATAGAAATTATCATATCTTCAGTGCTTGTGATTTTGGCTTTACTCATATTAAATCCATTTCATTTTTGGATGCCAGATATGATGCTCATGGTAGCGCTCGCACTTATACTTGTATGTTTTGCTATATTTGCCATATTTGTGCTTCGTGAAAAAGCTGAAGATGAGAGGGAGGTCGCACACAGAATGCTTTCAGGAAGAATTGCATTCCTTACAGGATCTACGCTTTTGACTATAGGTATAGTATTTCAGTCTTTAAAACACAATGTAGATGTATGGCTCGTAGTAGTTCTGGTAGTCATGGTATTGTCAAAACTTTTCACTCGTATATATAGCGATAGGAAATTGTAAAAAAAGTTTTCCACAAAATAAATGTAAAGTCAACTTTACATTTATTTTTCTTTTGCCTATACTTATAATATCGAGAATTAATAAATTAAATTTTAAAAAATATATGAACAAAAAAAGTGTATCGATAATAGCAATAATTTTAATAGTGATTTTAGTAGGTGCATATTTTTCAAACAACTCTAAGAAAAATATAGATAATAGCGACATGATAGTAGAAGACAAAATGATGGATGAAAATAATGTCTCAGAATCTGAAACTATGACGACTGAAGACAAAATGATGCAAGAAGATCAATCTCTTGGAGATACTATGATGAAAGATGAAATGGAAGTGGTAAGCAAAGTGGGTTCATACGAAGCGTATTTACCTGAAAAAATATCAAAAGCAAGTACTGGTAATGTAGTATTGTTTTTTAGAGCTAGTTGGTGCCCGACTTGTATATCAGTAGAAAAAGACATAAAAGCAAATCTGCAAAATATACCAGAAGCTCTTACGATTTTAGATGTAGATTATGATAATTCTACAGATTTAAAAAAGAAATACAGTGTGACTTATCAGCACACCTTTGTCCAAGTAGATGAAAATGGTAAATTGATTAAAAAGTGGAGTGGTAGTCCGACTCTGTCTGCAATAGTAAAAGAAGTAAAATAAAATGTTTCTCTTACTCATATCATTTGTAGCAGGAGTGCTCACAGTGCTAGCACCTTGTATATTACCACTGCTTCCAGTGATAGTAGGGCGATCTATTACAGATGAGACTCCGAGCTCTAGAAGACTCTTTGTGGTGGTCACATCACTTAGTCTTTCTATTGTAGTGTTTACACTATTATTAAAAGCAAGTGCACTACTTATCGATATACCTCAAGACTTTTGGAAGTGGATTTCTGGTGGAATTATATTTTTATTTGGTCTTACTATGGTATTCCCAAACATATGGGAGAAATTTACTCTTGCAAATAGATTGAGCGTGAGTTCAAATAGGGTACTAGGTAAAGGTTATCAGAAAAATAGTATATGGGGAGATGTAATAATAGGTGCATCTTTGGGACCGATATTTTCCGCATGTAGTCCTACATACTTTGTGATATTGGCTACAGTCTTACCCGTATCATTTTCGCTAGGTATTTTATACTTACTAGTATATGTATTTGGTCTAGCGCTTGCGCTCGTGATTATATCTATTCTTGGTAAAAAAATAATGGTGAAAGTAGGTCGTATTTCTGATCCAAAAGGAAGGTTTAAAAAAGTATTTGGAATTATATTTATCATCGTAGCTATCGGTATCATATCTGGATATGATAAAAAAATACAGATTGATTTACTCGATGCGGGATTTTTAGATGTTACAAAAATCGAGCAAAGATTACTTGAAAAGAACGAAAATAAAAATATGAATGATGAAATATTGGAAGACAAACAAGAAGATATAAGAAAAGAAAATAATATAAAGACAAACTTTTTTAGTATAAAAGAGAAAAATAAAAAATATGTATTTGCTCCAGATATAAGTACACCTGATGGGTTTATAAATACTGATGGCAAGACTATCAGTATAAATGAATTTAAAGGTAAGAAAGTGGTACTTCTCGATATTTGGACTTATAGCTGTATAAACTGCCAGCGTACAATTCCGTATTTAAATGAATGGCATAAAAAGTATGAAGATGATGGTCTTGTTATTATAGGTCTACATACACCCGAATTTGCTTTTGAAAAAATTCAAAAAAATGTAGAAAAAGCTGTAAAGGATTTTGATATAAAATATCCAGTAGTACTCGACAATGATTTTTCTACATGGCGCGCATATGAAAACCAGTATTGGCCACGCAAGTACCTTATAGACATAGATGGATATATCGTGTATGACCATGCAGGAGAAGGTGACTATAAGGAGACAGAAATTGCAATTCAAAAAGCTTTAAAGGAAAGAACAGAGCGATTAGAAATGGAAAATAAAATAGAATCTAGTATTGCCAGTCCTGAAAATGTGATAGTCGTAAACGGTAGAGTGGGTAGCCCAGAAATATATTTTGGTGCTTGGAGAAATCTATTACTTGGTAATGGTGTAAAAAATCAAATAGGTATCCAAGATTTTTCTTTACCAAATACTATAAATATAAACACATTGTATTTTAATGGTAAATGGAATATACAAAAAGAATATGCTGAAAACATTAACGATGCTGATATTGTATTTAAATATAATTCAAAAAATATATACTTTGTAGCTGGTAGTAAGGAAGGTGTAGAAATAGAAATTTATCAAGATGATGTATTTATAAAAAAAATAATTATCAAAGATGAACAGCTCTATAGCCTTGTAGAAAATAGTTCTTATGGAGAGCATACAATTAGAATCAAAGTAAATCAATCAGGTCTCAAGGCTTTTACTTTCACATTTGGATAAAAATTAAATATGATATAATAGTCTTATATGAAAAATCAAAAAAATATAAAAAATAAATTAAAATTATGGCTTACAGTAGCTATCATTATTATTCTTGTAGTTTTGGGTATGGTTCAATCTGTAAAAAAATCTGATAAAAAAGATAGTAGTAGTGATATGAGTAGCTCAATAGCTGTAAATGAAAACGATTGGGTTCGTGGAGATATAAATTCAAAAGTGGTCATAGTAGAATATGCTGATTTCCAATGTCCAGCATGTGGACTATATCATCCTTTAATAAAACAAGTAGAAGAAAAATTTGGTGATAGTATTGCTGTGGTTTTCCGACATTTTCCTCTTACACAAATTCATCAAAATGCATTGATTTCTGCGCAAGCTACAGAAGCTGCTGGTATGCAAGGTAAATTTTTTGAAATGCACGATATGATTTTTGAAACTCAAAGCGTATGGTCCGACGATAGCAGGGCTCAAGATATTTTTGTAGATTATGCAAAACAATTAGGATTAAATGAAGAACAATTTTTAAATGATATAAAGAGTAAGGTTGTAAAAGATAAAATAGCTCAATCATATAAAGTGGGTACAAAGCTCGGTGTAAATGGTACACCTACCTTTTTTATGAATGGTAAAAAAATAGACAATCCTCGTAGTTTTGAAGAATTTGAAGCTTTGATCTCTACTGAGCTCGCAAAATAAAAATGAAAAAATATCAAAAAATAGTCGGTATTATATTTATCATATTTAGTGCTATTGGATTTGTAGATGCCACATATCTGACTGTACAGCATTACAATGGTGTAATACCACCTTGTACTATAGATGGGTGTGAAATAGTGCTTACAAGTCCACAGAGCGTAATTCTTGGTATACCTGTGGCTCTATTGGGTGCGTTGTATTACGTGACTATACTCATCCTGGCAATAGCTTTTATAGACACTAAAAATACAAAGCTTTTAAAAGTCGCATCATATATCACAATACTCGGTTTCTTTGCTTCATTGTATTTTGTATATCTTCAAATATTTGTAATTAAAAATATTTGTCAGTATTGTATGGTGTCTGCACTCACTTCTCTTGTCATGTTTCTGTCTACTATTTTTTTATTTTATAGAATAAAAAAAGATAAAATAATGTCCTCGATATAAAAGAATAGGTTATCCACAGTATTTTTCTTGACTGTGTACGAGCGTTCACATATAATACATATATGGTCGCTTATAAGTTTTTTAAGATAATTTAAAAATATATGTCTCATCAAGAATACATACAACAAATACAAAGAGAGCTCTACCGGCTCAACAAGGTCATCGATTACAAAATACTAAACGGAGAAATCTACTCAAAAGAAGCAAAAGAGCATAAATTACTTTCTCAGATTATCGTAAAAAATAGACCGATAAAAAGTAGTTTTTTTACTAGAATTTTTTCTTCAGCATTCTAAAAATATATGGAAAAAGAATATAAAAATAAATTAGAATCATTTTATTCTCGAGAAAAAAGAATGCCTACTTATACAGAGATGATGACATTGTTTAATTTCAAGTCTAAAAATGCTGTAGCAAGAGTAGTGGACAAGCTTATCGATATAGGTTTTGTGGCAAAAGATCACCTGGGTCGCCTTGTCCCTCATAGTACTTTTGGTGAAATCCCAATGCTCGGTTCTGTAAAAGCTGGTTTTCCTGCTGATGTGACTGAAGAAATGAATGACACATTAAATTTAAATGAATACTTGGCTCCTACAAAAAATGCAAATACTTATATACTCGAAGTAGATGGAGACTCTATGATAAATGCTCATATTGCTGATGGAGACTTAGTTCTTGTAGAAAGAACTGATAAAGCAAATGATGGCGATATGGTCATAGCAAATGTTGATGGGGAATTTACAATGAAGTTTTTTAGAAAGAAGGGAAATCTTGTATGGCTTGAGCCAGCAAATGATGATTTCAAGCCTATTTATCCTACTCAATACCTTACAATAAATGCAATTGTAAAAGCTGTAATTCGCAAATATTAGATTGCTATATAGGTGCATATTTGGTATAATATATACATATAAGTAATTAATTTTAAATATATGGCAAAAGGAACAGGTGCAAGAAAGGAAGTAAAGAAACCTAAGAAAGACACTAAAAAGAAATAGTAAAAATAAAAAACAATAAATCTCTAAATAAATTTATTGTTTTTTATTATATTGTCACATATAAAATATTTAAATTATGGATAAAACACAGATTATCGTATTGGCTGCAGGACAAGGGAAAAGAATGGGTGCAAGCGTACCAAAAGTACTCGTACCTTTTCATGATAAACCTATGATTGATTATGTCGTAGATGCTTGTATTCACAGTGGTATAAATACAAAACCTACACTAGTAGTAGGATATCAAGAAGAATTAATAAAAGAGCATATAGAAATATTTGGTAAAGAAAATTATTTTATT
>CAZCDN010000034.1:0-6040 GCA_964497725.1 uncultured Candidatus Saccharibacteria bacterium
TTTTGAGCAAGGCCGAGCCTTGCTCAAAAAAATCCTGCAAGGGGAGACCTTGCAGGATTTTTATTTTTTGAGGAGGTGGAGGAATTCTTTTAGTTCTTCGCCTTTTATTTCTCGATATTCACCGTGATTTATTTTACCTATTTCTATATTCATGATACGAACGCGCCTTAGGTCTATGACCTTGTGGTGAAGAGCTTCACACATACGGCGGATTTGGCGCTTTTTACCTTCAGTAAGAATAATATGAAAAGTATTTTTTGATTCACCCTTTCTCCAGGCTTTACATTTTTGAGTTTTGTAGCCACCGATTTTTACACCGTCTTGTAATACTTCTAAAAATCCATCACTAAAAGGAAGATTGGTCTTTACGACATATTCTTTTTCATGAACGTATTTTGGAGACAATAATCTATCGGTCATACGACCATCATCGGTCATGATTATGAGACCATGAGAGTCTTTGTCGAGACGTCCGACAGGGAAGACTTTTGTAGGAAACTTTGTACTATTTAAAATATGTTTTGAAGCATTGTCTTTATTTGTAGTGATCCCTGTCGGCTTGTTGTAAGCGAAGTAAGAATACTTTTTCTCAGTTACCTGTTTGTCGACTGTGACAATGTCGTCTTGATTTACTTTGTCGCCGAGTCTTGCTGTGTAATTATTTATCTTTATTAGACCTTTTGATATCAGCAAATCCGCTCCTACACGAGTGGAGTAATTTTTCTCTGCTAAGTATTTATTTATTCGGATTGGGTATTTCATATTTGTGGTTGTGTTTTAATCTTGGTATATAATATAATGCGCATAATAGAATAGATCCGAGTACAAAGAACATATAACGTATGTTTATAAAAGAAAGTATAGCTGTACCGAGTAATGGACCTACGAGGTATGCAAGAGGGCTCATATCTCTAAAGAATGACAATAGATTGGAGTCTTCTTCTTTTACGTGAGAAAAGAAATATATCTCTGATGTAGTCTCGATAATACTTGCTCCGACGCGTGTGAAAAATAATGCTATTGCCCAAGCATATATCCAGGCACCTTTGTGAATAAAAGGAATGCTCATCGTAGCAAGTGCTGCCACACATATTCCTAAGAACAAAATCTTTCTTTTACTAAAATTGTATTTATCAATAAGAATTCCTACAGGTATACTAACAAGCAGAAAGGGGAGAAGCATTATGGTAAAGATTATACCTATTTTTTCCCAGCCTAAGCCTATGTGTTCATTTAGATATATAGGTGTATATATAATCATCCATACATAAAAAAACTGAAGTACGAAGAAAATCATATTGATAGCGAAGATATGAGTATTTTTTTCTAGGAAGCGGTATGTGTCGAAGAATGGTTTTCTTGTATATTTTGTATCCTTAAATCTCTTGATAGAAAGTATAAGACCTACGAGCATAATGATGACTGCCACAAGTGCTATAGTATATATAGTCTTGTATCCACCTGCTTGTGAAATAAGAAAACCTGTAAGTATGGGTGAGAGTATCCATGCTAGATTGTTTATCGTGAGATATAGACCTCTACTTTTACCTACGACTCCTTTACCTTCAAAGTGCTCGATGAAAATATCGAGAGAAAAGAAGACTAGTGTATTTGTGGTTTGGAACAATATGAATGCAATACTTACGATATAGGGAATAGGGCTTGTAATAAGACCTAATATGGCAATCATATTTATAAGTAAAAGAATAAAAACAAATTTTCTATTTCCTATTTTACCCAATATGTATGATGAGCGAGAAAGTAATAACAATATAAGGAATGAAGATATAGCATAAAGTATACCTACGTATTTCTCACCTACTATTTCAGAAAGAAATGTAGAGTTTACATAAGCAGATATACTTATATGTAAAGAAAATAAAAATGCCAATATATAGATTTTGTTTATTTTCTTATTTATTTTCATAGTATTTTATACGCTTAGTAATACTGGTATTACTAATGGACGCTTTGCTGTCTTTTGGTATAGGAATCTTGATATATTGTCTCCCAATGTCGCTTTTATTGCGTCGAAGTTTACTGGGTGTACGCCTTTCATACCATCCTCGATTGTCTTTTTGATTATGAGACGTGTCTGGTGAAGAAGGTCTTGGTTTTCTTTTAGATATACGAAACCACGAGAAATAATATCTGGAGATTTTCTCAATTTACCTGTAGTAGAATCTACTGTGGCAATAATGACAAACATTCCATCTTCGGCAAGCATTTGACGATCACGGATGACTACGTTTTGTTCGTCACCGATTGAGAAACCGTCGACCATCATTGGATTTGATGGAGCTTTTTCTTTTCTAAGCATTATTTTTTGACCTTCGTCTGTGATTTCGATAATACTTCCATTGTCGGGAACTATTATATTTTCTTCTGGTGTGCCAAGCTCCATTACTAAATCCTTGTGAAGCTGTAGTCGGTAGTGGTTTCCGTGTATTGGTATAAAGAATTTTGCACCGACTTTATTGTGAAGCCATTTTACATCTTCTTTGTTTCCGTGACCTGTAGCGTGAACTGAATCTTCACCTGGAGTTCTATAACTGATAATCTTGACACCTTGGCGAGCAAGACCATCTTTCATACGCTCTACTGCACGCTCATTTCCAGGAACAATAGACGCTGACAATACAATAGTATCTCCTTTTTTGAGAGAGAATTTTTTATGTGTTTTGTTTGCGGCACGATTTAGAGATGCAAATTCTTCACCTTGAGCACCTGTCATCAATATGATCAATTTATTTACAGGATGATTTTCTGCTTCTTCTATTTGTATGATTGTGCCTTTCTTTGGGGCTATAAGACCTGCTTCGATTGCTACGTCGACATTGTTTTTCATACTTCTTCCATCAAGAATTATTTTTTTACCAGTCTCTTCTGCGATTTCTATAATCCTCATCAGGCGTGTAAGGTGAGAAGCAAAGGCGGCAATAATGATACGGCCACTAATTCTTTTTATGATATTTTCAAGACCTTCGTGTACTTTTATCTCGGGCAAGGCATAACCTTCATTTTCGATATTTGTAGAGTCTGTCATAAGCAAAAGAACTTTTTCTTTTTCAAAAACTTTGTATTCAGCTTCTTCTTCTTTTGATACAATACCGTCGACTTGGTCGAGCTTGTAATCTCCTGGTGTGACTATAGAACCGTAAGGTGTCTCTATAATGATACCCATTGAATCAGGAATCGTGTGAGTAACTCCGAAAAATCTTATGCGGATATTTCCACACATGATAGTTTCATTTTTCTCTACTACGTGTGTATTTAATGCAGGTAAATGAGGGAATTCTTCTTGACGCTTTTTCATCATCAAGATAGAAAGATTTCTAGAATAGACTGGAGGATTTCCAATACGTGAAAGAACTAGAGGTACACCACCAATGTGGTCCAAGTGTCCGTGAGTGATAAGTAATGCACGGATCTTATCTTTTCTTTCTTCTAAATAGCGAGTGTTTGGAATCACATAATCGATACCTGGTGTATCTTCATTTGAGAAAGACATACCTGCATCTATGACAATGATATCGTTTCCGATTTCTATTGCTGTCATATTTTTACCGATTTCTTCTACTCCACCCAAAGGTATAATTCTGATTACGCCTTGTGCTGGGTCTGGAATTTTTACATTGTCTTTTTTTGATGCGTGAGGTCTTCTATTTGGAGTCGACGGGCGTCGCATTGGACGTCGGTTTTGCTTTGAGTGATTACTCGTGCGTGGACCTCTTGGGTTGTCAGTGTGGCCAATAAAAGGTGTATCTTTTTTATCTACAGATTTTATATCTATAGGTTTTGCTACTTCTTTTACACTATTGTGTGCTCTGTGAGAACTTTGCTTTGCTTGGCGCATTAGTTTTTGTAATACAGGTTTTTTGTCGTTTTTATTTTTATCTTCATTCATACGGTATTATTTGTTTTTAAATTTATATTAATTAATTGCTAAAGATTTTCCATACTTTGTCAGTATTGGTATACCACGAGTATACGTTGTCGAAGCGACCTTGTGGATTTGTCAGATGATAATTTTTAGGTATATTTATACTTTTATTCATTATGTATACATATTCGGGTGAGTAAATAAATACAGCTCCAACATCTTCTTTCCAAATATTTTCAAACTGTATGTATTTTGTAGAGCGGTCTTCGTCGGAAAGGATTGTCTCGGCTATGTTTAGTAATAAGTCGGCTTTGTCATTTCCAAATAAAGCAATATTTAAACCTGGATCATTTTTTTGTGATGAATGCCAGAATGCAAAAAGGTCGGAACCGTGATTTACTATTTGACCAAAGAATAATACTTCGTATTCGCGTGCACGGATTATTTGGTTTAGCTGACCTGTCTCATATATGCGTAAGTCTACATTGATACCAAATTCTTCCAACTGTCTTTTTATTTCTGTAACTGATGCTACTAATTCTGGTGCGTCACCTGTAGTGATAGAAAAACTTAGATTTGAAGTATCTCCTTTTGTAGTCGTAGTAACTTTTTTTCCTTTGACTGTAGAGGTAGTAGTCTTTGATGAAGTTTTTTCTAGTAATCCACTCTCACCTTTTTTCCAGCCAGCTTTTTCTAGTGTACTAATAGCTTGGTCTTTTTTTGCAGAGAAATCTTTTTCACTAGGAGATAGGGAAGACTGATTTAATATGCTACTTGGTACAGGACTATCGATAGGTACACCATAGCCAAGTAATACATCGTTTATCAATTTTTCTTTATCAATCATCTCGTCGATAGCTTTACGTATCGATTTATCAGCTAGGACTTTATTGTTTGCTGAATTGAAAAATAATCCAAACATTCGAGGCAATACCATAGTCTCGATGTCTCTACTTTTAGACTCTAATACTTTTGCATTTTCTGGACTGATACCTCCTGCTTGATCTATTTTTCCACTGCGTAATGCTTGGACTAATTCTTTTTCATTGTTGTAAGATTTGATAGTCAATTCTTCTATGAATGGTTTTTGTAGAGTAAATTTTTTATTTCTCTTTAGTACAAATTTTTCTGGAATACTTTCACTATTTCTACTGACAGACTTTATCATAAAAGGACCTGTACCAATTGCTTTTATATTTAAATTGCTTGAGCTAAATTCTGCGGTATTTACATTTTTCCATAGGTGCATTGGAAGTATACCGAGCGTAGTATTGTCCATAAAAGATGCATATGGTTTTTTGAGTATAAATGTAATTTCATTTTCTGAACTACTCTCTACTGTCACACCTTCCCATTGAACTTTTTTGGGACTTTTTAAAATTGGGTCCTGTATTTTATTTATAGTAAAGATAATGTCTCCAACAGTGAAAGGTATGTTGTCGTGGAATTTTACATTTTCTTTTATTTTAAAAGTGTATCTTGTACCATCTGTGGATATCTCATAGCTTTCAGCTAAATCGGGAGTAAAGCTACCGTCGGGCATTCTTCTCATAAGACCTGAGTATACAAGCGCTGTGATATCTTTGTCGGCTTCAGATACTGCAAGAACTGGATTTACTAGCGTAGGCATACCAATGATACCTTCTGTGATTTTTCCACCACTGATTGGTATTTCATTGCTAAATGTACTATTTAATCTTCCGAGTATAAGTACTACACATACAAGAGCTACTGCTGTAGCCAAAAATGCGATACTGGCTTCTTTTATCGATAATGCATTGTAACCCGCTTTTAATTTTGTTTTATTTGGAAATCGTGTCTCTTTTAGAAACTTTAAAATTTTTTTCATAAGAAATATTTAAATATTTTTGAGTTTTTTATGGTTTTTAACTAACCAATATTGCAATGAAAGCAGATAGGGCGAAAAGAATAGCAACTACTATAGTAGAAGAAAATAGAAACTTTTCAAATCCACGACGTGTGTGGTGCAAACCTCCTTCGTCTCCTCCTCCAAAAGCACCACCTGCACCAGCACTAGAATGCTGAAGTAGTATAGCGATAACGAGAATTATAGACAGGACGATCTGTATGTAAGGTAAAAAATTAGCAATATTTGTCATTTGTATATAATAGCAAATCTTGCCCAAAAAGGCAATG
>CAZCDN010000035.1:0-3887 GCA_964497725.1 uncultured Candidatus Saccharibacteria bacterium
GCCTAGAAGCAAACCCTGCAGCTCAAACTTGCAAGGCTTGTATGAATTCTTAAAAAAATCTAATAAATACTACTTTTCGTAATAAGAAAGACAAAAACCTTACGAATACTACTTTCCGTAGTTCGCACTCTGGCCTGAAAAATTAAAAATTTCTGGTTGTAGCGCAGACTTCTCCAAGTAGTATTCGTAAGGTTTTTTAGATGCACTAATTTTTTTTGATATTCCTTTTTGTAAATAAAAAATCTAATAAATACTACTTTTCGTCATTCGCACCCTAGCGTGGAAGGGCAAGTTTTGTTCTGGTCGCAGCGCAGATTCCTTCAAGTAGTATTTATTAGATTTTTTTTATTGTAGTTGTGATATAATTTCTGTATGTCGTTTTCTAGGATATATGCGGCACAACCGCACTTATTAAAAGGGAAAATCGTTACCATTGAAGTGGACATTACTCCAAATACACTTCACGCATTTACTCTTGTAGGATTACCCGACAAAGCAGTAGATGAAGCAAAAGATAGAATGAGTTCTGCGCTTAAAAATTCAAATTTTCCATCTCCTAAAAATCAAAATCAAAAAATAGTTATATCTTTATCTCCTGCTGATTTAAAAAAAGAAGGTGCGTATTATGATTTGAGTATTGCATTGTCGTATTTACTTTCAGCCAAGGAAATTGATTTTGATCCTGAAGGCAAAATATTTTTAGGCGAGCTTTCGCTAAATGGAGAGCTGAGGCCTATAAAAGGAGCGCTCCCACTAGTACAAGAAGCAAAGAGGATGGGTTTTAAAGAAATATTTTTACCATATGAAAATAGAGAAGAAGCAGCTTTGATAGAAGGTATCGATATTTTTGGAGCTAAAAATTTAAAAGAAGTAGTCGATCACATATCTATACCAAAGAAAAATAAAAAAGGCGAACAAGTAGAGCCCGACAAGCCAAAGATTTTGCGACAACCAAAAACAGAAATCAGAAAAGAAAATAAAAATCATAGTATTGATTTTTCCGATGTCCGTGGGCAAGAGTCAGCAAAGAGAGGACTCGAGATTGCAGCTGCCGGTGGACACAATATAGCAATGTCGGGTCCACCAGGTACAGGAAAGACAATGCTCGCAAGGGTTTTTTCTCATATACTTCCCGACCTTGATCATGATGATATTTTAGAAGTCACAAGTATTCATTCTATAGTAGGATTGCTCGATGACAATCTTGTGACCGAACCTCCATTTCGTGCACCGCATCATACAGCAAGCTATGTGTCTATTATTGGTGGTGGTGCAAATATAAAGCCTGGGGAAGTCACACTCGCACACAAGGGTGTACTTTTTCTTGATGAATTTCCTGAATTTGAAAAGAAAGTTTTAGAATCACTTCGCCAACCACTCGAAGACAATATGGTTTCTATTTCTCGTGCAAAAGGTAGAGCTATTTTTCCTTCGAATTTTATTTTAATATCTGCGATGAACCCTTGTCCTTGTGGCAATAAGGGTGATAAAAAGAAAATGTGTATATGTAAACCGTCTGACCTCGATAGATATGCACGAAAGCTTTCAGGCCCAATAATGGACCGTATCGACATTTGGGTGACTGTGGGCGCAGTAGATTATGACAAGCTTTCAAATGAGGTAAATAAATCTGAAAGTACATTTACTATAAAAGAAAGAGTAAAATGTGCGCGTGATATTCAAGAAAAAAGATTTAAGACTATAGAAAATAAAAATGCTCGCAATATAAAGACAAATAGCGAGATGAATGTAAAAGATTTGGCGATTTTCGCACCGCTTACAGATGATGTAAAACAAATTTTAAATCAAAGTGCTGAACGCCTCAATCTTTCTGCTCGTGCATACCATCGAGTAATAAAGCTCGCACGAACTATAGCCGACCTCGAAGGAGTAAATGACATAAATACAAATCATATCCTCGAAGCTCTTCAATACCGCCCCCGCACAAATTTATAAAATATCATTTGAATTATTACTTTTTTGTGGTAATATCAATAATATTGAAATGTATATCGGGGTGTAGTACAGTGGTAGTATACGCGGTTTGGGACCGTGAGATCAGGGTTCGATTCCCTGCACCCCGACAATAGAAAGATTTTGCTTTCTATAAAAAATAAAATATGCGGGATTAGTTTAGTGGTAGAATGTCCGCCTTCCAAGCAGAAGACAAGGGTTCGATTCCCTTATCCCGCACAAAACAAAAAAGCCTTTCGAGGTTTTTTTGTTTGGCTGGATAGCAAGCAAACTTCTTTGCTTGCGTAAGGGAATCGAAAAGCTTTTTCTTATTTTTGAAAATTTACTAATTTAAGAAAATGAAAAAGGTCTACTGTTCGTGTAACGAAAGATTGCCCCTTATCCCGCACAACAAACCCCGAAAGGGGTTTTTGTTTTTTTATGTGATATAATATATTTATATGTTTTTTCGATTATTTGAGAATGTCACAAATGAAGATAAGAATAAAGCGATCGATACTCTGATCACCCATAGTTCTCCAAGTCGGGATTTTTTCTTGATGGTAATCCTATCTGTAGCTATGGCGACTTTTGGTATTATTATGGACAGTACCGTGGTTCTTATTGGTAGTATGCTTGTAGCGCCACTCCTATATCCAGTCATTACACTATCTTTGGGTATAGCAATGTCAAAAGAAGATTTAATAAAGAGATCTTTTGGTGTACTTTTAAAATCGATAATTATAGCACTCATAGTATCTTTTGGAATAGGAATACTGTTTGGTGGTTTTGGTAGTGATACAAAAAATATACTCACTCAAATGACAGGATTAAGATATGTATTTCTTTCTGTGATGGTGGCTGGTATATCGGGCTTTATAGCATCTTTTTCTTTGGTAAAGCCAAAGCTAAGTGAAGTATTGCCAGGTGTAGCTATATCGATATCGCTTATTCCACCTCTTTCAGCAGTAGGATATAGTATTGCAAAACTACGCTTTGATTTTATAAGAGGAGCATCACTGGTATTTATTTTAAATATAGTAGGCATAGTATTTTCAAGTATAATAGTATTTTCTTTTTTAAATTTTTATGTAAAGAGAAAAGTAGTAGATGAAGCTGTAAAAAAAGAAGATGAAGTTTTAAGAGAAGAACAAAAACCTATAGAAGAGAAAAAAGATTAATACAAAATAAAAATCGCCCTAGATAGAGATGGGGCGATTTTTATTTATATAGATTGTTGTAAAACGATAATACCAATATTATTTTACAGCATCTTTTAGAGCTTTAGCAGCTCTAAATTTTGGAACCTTTGTAGCTGGAACACTGACTGCTTCTCCAGTCTTTGGATTTCTAGCCATACGAGCAGCACGGTCTTTTACTGAGAAAATACCTAGCCCCGCAATAGAAACTTCGTCACCTTTACTCATAGCGCCGACGATTCCATCAAATATTGCGCTCACGATTTCTTCGGCTTGTACTTTTGTACCACCCAATTTAGCGTGAACGATTTCTACTAATGATTGTTTGTTCATTATTTTAGTTTTGATATTTTAAGAAAAATTTTCTAAAAATATCTTATTAGCTAAACAATATTCGACCGTTTTGAAACGCGTCCCTTAAAACAAGGAATAATATCATTATATAGCAAGGATTTTTAAAATACAAATATTGACTTTATTTCTATGTATGGTATATTTAATATGTTTCGTACCGTGTGATTGCTCTTTTTGTTTGAAAAAGTAAAAGGGGAGGAAAGTCCGAACACAGTCATGAATAAAATCATGGAGAATGGTAGCAGGTAATGCCTGTCTGGGGTGACCCAAGAGGTGCGAGCAGTGACGCTCAATGCGAAAGCAAAGAGCTCCCATCAGGGAGAATCTTATGGAAACATAAGGGTGAAACGGCAAAATCCTTACTTCTGTGCAAGATCGTAT
>CAZCDN010000035.1:3987-5295 GCA_964497725.1 uncultured Candidatus Saccharibacteria bacterium
GAATCGCTTGATCCGCCGGGTGACCGGCGAGACAGATAAATAATCACATAGAAACAGAATTCGGCTTACGAATACGAAACAACTTGAAAAACCACAGGCAAAACCTGTGGTTTTTCTCTTTTAACTCTTGTGTTATAATCATTTTATATGAGTAAAAATATTACGAGGACTTTTTTGAGGACAGAAGAGGGAATGGATAGATATATGGAAGTAATGAAAGAGAGGAATGAGAAAAATATAAAATCCGACCACTTTGTAAACTATCAGCATTTATTAATAAAAGAATTCAAGCATTGGGTAATTATAGAAAATGAATTTCCTTATGATGCTGTGGCAACCACAAGTCATCTTATCTCTACAAAAAGAGAAATTGCTCTTGATTGGAGTCTATTAAACAAAGAAGAGTGGGAAGAATTTAAAAGTATAAAAGAAGAGTATTTAAAAAATAATTATGATGCTATTTGGGAAAATTTTCCAAGTGGCCAGACTATACCAGGGCATTTTCATTTACATTTAGTTGTCCTTAAAAGAGAAGAGGTATAAATAAAAATCTCCCATAGGTCGGACCTATGGGAGATTTTACCCATACCGGGTATGGGAGAGAGATTATCGGGCGTATTCTGTGATACGATTTTCGCGTATCATCGTCACTTTGATTTCTCCTGGATATGTGAGTTCTTGTTCTATTTTCTTTGCTATATCATATGCCAATTCTTTTGCTTGTATGTCACTGACTTTATCAGGAGTTACAAATATGCGTATTTCACGTCCTGCAGAAAGTGCATAAGATTTTTCAACACCATCAAAACTATTTGTAAGAGCTTCAAGGTCTTGTAATCTTTTAATATAGTTTTCTACTGAGTCTCGGCGTGCACCTGGGCGTCCACCTGAGATATGATCGGCAGTCTGTACTATTACTGCTTCTATACTTTCGTGAGGGCAGTCGTCGTGGTGAGATTTCATAGATGTGATAATGCGTGGGTCAGCACCAAATTTTTGGAGAATACGAATACCAATATCGATGTGTGTACCTTGGACTTCGTGATCGAGTGCTTTGCCGATGTCGTGTACGAGTGCACCTGCTTTTGCTATTTGTATATCTGCACCAAGTTCTTCTGCGAGCATTCCTGCAATGTGAGCCATCTCGATAGAGTGCTGAAGTACATTTTGTCCATAACTTGTACGGAAATAGAGTCTCCCCACTATCGCTACTATTCGTGGATCAAGATTAAATATTCCACATTCATATACTGCTTGTTCTCCTTTTTCTTTAATTATTTTATTGATTTCTTCTTTTGCTTTATCTAC
>CAZCDN010000036.1:0-4951 GCA_964497725.1 uncultured Candidatus Saccharibacteria bacterium
CTGCCACCCCCTCATTGCAAATGAGGTGCTCTACCAGATGAGCTAAGGGCCCAAACAATTACTATAATATATTACCTTATTTTCCAAAAAATGCAAACCTATTTTACAAAGAATATTAAAGAAAATAAATAAACCATATGATATAATATTTATATGGATACATATTCAATTTTTGTGCTTATACACCTTATAGGTGTAGCTGTGGGCTTTGGTAGTGCTCTTGTGGGTGACTATCTTTTTATGATTAGCTTAAGTGACGACCATCGAATAGATGAGAAGGAATTTAAAATATTGAAAGCTACAGGCAAACTTGTATGGGTAGGCATAGTCATACTCATATCTTCAGGCTTTATGCTTTTTTATATGAGCGACTTTGCACCACTAGCACAAGCGCGAGTATTAGCAAAAATGACTCTCGTAGGTATAGTCATCGTAAACGGATTGCTATTTCACCTTGTACATCTTCCCTTCTTGAAAGATTATTTTAAAAACACAACACTTCCAAAAACTACTTCTAAGATAAAATCTCGATTTTCATTTATATTTATAAGTGGAGCTATATCTATGGTATCTTGGTTTTCAATTATCATCCTTGCTTCTTGGCGCACATTACCATATTCTTATAATACAATAATTAGTTTTTACATATTGATAGTATTTATTGTAAGTATGATCGCACTTTTATTAAAAAAATGTGAACTTCCAAACCTCTCTAAAAAATAATTTATGATTTTAAATATAATACTCTTAATAGTGGGATTAGCATTGGTTGTATTTGGTGCAGAATACTTTGTAGAAGGTGCATCACTCGTCGCGAAGCGCTTTGGTATACCCAAGCTCATTATCGGTCTTACTATAGTCGCCATAGGTACATCTGCTCCAGAACTTGCTGTAAATATAATCTCTTCTATTAGTGGTCACAATGACCTTGCTCTTGGAAATATACTCGGAAGCAATATTGCAAATGTACTTTTGATTTTTAGTATTTCTATCCTATTTGTCAAAAAAATTCATATATCAAAAGAGAGTCTAAATCAAGTAGCGCTTTCTGTAATAGTAGCTACACTACTTGTAGTACTCAGCTATGTGTTAAATATTGGTGGAAAAAATATTTCGAGCATTGAAGGTGTATTCCTTATTATCGCTGGACTTGTGTACTGGCTGTATCTGTACAAGCTTACAAAAGGAGACAAAGAAAGACAAGAGACCGAAGAAATTGTCGACAATAAATTAGAGAAAATAAAATCTACAGGGATACTTATACTAATTATTTTTATCAGTCTTTCGGCACTTTTATTTGGTAGTCAAATAGCTACAAATAGCGCAGTATTTATAGCGACATACTTAGGTATATCTGAGCTTGTAATTGCAAGTACAATCATCGCTGTAGGGACATCACTCCCTGAGCTTGTGACATCCATACACGCAGTAAAGCGACACCATTACGACCTAATGATTGGAAATATCGTGGGTTCAAATATTGTGAATACTCTTTTCATACTTGGAGCAAGTGCTACAATAAATCAAATTCCTGTATCAAAAGAAGCTACTTCATATGTAAATTTTGCACTTATATCAGTAGTACTACTTTTAGTAGGTTTTACATTTCCAGATCGTCAAAAATTTTCAAAATGGAAAGCTTTTATATTTTTAGGAGTATATATAATTTTTATTATAAGCACCCTTTCATAAAACGATTATTTATTTAGTGCGAGTTCTATTATGTGATTTAAAAATTCTGGCATAGAAGACCCAATATCATCAATTGATTTTGGTAGTAATGAGTGCCGAGTAAGTCCTGGCAATGTATTTACTTCAAGCGCATATATACCCTTTTTAGGACTTACAATGAAATCAGTTCTTGAGTAATGCCTGAGGTTCATTTCTTTATGTATCAATTTTGCAATTCTCTCAAGTTCTAAAATTTCTGCACGAGTAAATTTACCTGGGCATATGATAGTGTGCTTGTCGCTATACTTGGATTCATAGTCAAAGCAAGACTTACCACTTGGCAATCGTATCTCAATAGGTGGTGGTGTATACAAATCTTGATTGCGGAATTTTTCAATTACTGATACAGATGCTTCTTTTCCTTCAATCATTTCTTCTACCATCACATCCACGTCCATATTTGCACCGATTAAAAATGCATTTTCCAATGATTCAAAATTTTTACACACATGTATACCCATAGAAGAACCGCCAGATACAGGTTTTACAATCCAAGGCGGCGGTAAAAATTCCCAAGCCTCACGAGCTTTTCTATGTGCATAATCTTCTATTTCTCCGTCCAATTTTTTATCATAAGCATGAATGAGTATGTGTCGTGGAGTCTTTACTCCCATTCTGTAAAACTGGTCTTTTGATAGTCCCTTGTGCATACCAAGAGCTGAAGCGAAAGCACCTGAGCCCGTATAAGGTATTTGAAGGTTATCTAAAAGCTGTTGGACTTTTCCATCTTCACCAAAACTTCCATGAAGAGAATTTATAATCACATCCACTTTATGCATTAGGCTTTTAGGCTCAATCTCAAATCCTTTCATATGCCATGCACCGCTTTTATCTATAAATATATCCAAGGCTTCGTATGTATCGGAAAGTGGTTTTTCTCGAAGAGTAGCAAGAATATGCTCACCGCTTAAAAGTGAGACATCATATTCACTACTTGGTCCTCCACGTAAAACTCCGACTTTAATCATAGATTTATTTTAGCATATTTTTTCGACTTTTTTGTCTATAATACGTGATTGCAAATCTATGAGCCTCACTATTTGCAAGCAAGATATATTTTTTATATTTTTTAATTATATTTTCATCACCTATAATAGCCTTGGGTTTATGGCGCTCATCTTTTACTACGCCGACTACTGGGATTTTTAATTTATATTCTTTCAATACTTTTTCTGCGACATTTTTCTGAATACTATTTCCGTCTACGACAATGAGTGCGGGTGATGTCCATTCATCATGCTTAAATCTACGCGAAAGTATTTCATACAAGCTTGCAGGATCATTTGCATCAGATACAGTCTTTATAATAAATTTTTTATATTCATTTTTTTCTATTTCTCCGTCCACTATCACAGTCATCACTCCTACCATATTTTGTCCTGACATATGCGCCACGTCATATGCCTCGATTCTCATTTCCCCTAGGACCGTCCTAGGGGAAAGATCTTCCTTTATGAGTGCTACATCATTTATATGATTGAGAGCAAAAATTCTTTTTTTAATTTCTCCTGCTTTTTCAAATTCCTTTTTCTTTGCAAAAATAATCATTTCTTTCTTAAAATTTTGAATAATCTTTTTCTTCTTACCTTGAAAAAATAAAATTAGATTTTTAATGTTGTTTTTATAAGCAGAAAACGAAGCAAAAGAGGAAAAATGTTGCTCGTAGGGATTTGCGCTACCTACAGATAAAACTTGCTTTTTAAGGCCAGAGTGCGAATTCCGGAGAGCAACATTTTTCCTCTTTTGCTTTATATTAATGTTTGGCACCAGCCCAAGCTGGCGATAAAATTCTGTGTTTTGCTTTTTTATAGACTGCTCATCGAAGAATGGAAATATCCTGCGGATGATTTTCATAGCTTCACGAAGCTGATTACCATTTGTAAAAGGACCAAATATTTTTTTATATTTATTTTTATCTAAGTTGCGCCCCCTTACTACCAATACTTTCGGCAAAGAATCTTTTGTAATACATACAAAATTAAAACTTTTATTATCCTTTTCTTTTGTATTGTATTTGGGTTGGTATTTTTTGATAAGCTCGGCTTCTAGAACAAGAGCTTCTAATACGCTATCGGTCTTTATAAAATCGACAGTCTTTGCTTTTGTGACCATGTCTACGAGTAGTGGACCGCGTGTAGCAATCAGATCTTTGCCAAAGTAGCTTCGCACTCGGTCATGAAGCGAAGTAGCTTTTCCTATATATAAGACTTCTCTTTTGGGTCCAATAAACCTATATATTCCAGGAGAATTTGGTAATTGTTTTTTTTTAAAATCTTGACTTTTCACAGACAAATGATATCATTTTAAAAAACAAAGTTCAACCTTAAATTCTTTTAACGTATGAAAAAATTAAATTTAGTCTTAATTGATCTTTCAAAAAGATTAAAGACAGCAAGAAATGAAGAAGAAGTAACGATTTTTTTTAGAAACTTCTTCAAAAACAAGGAGGAAGTAAAAACTCTTAATCCTTTATCAGAAGATATTGATGATTTATATACTCTAATAAAGGATTACGCGGCTCAAGAAAAATTTATTTCAGAACCTGAAATTTATAGTAGGAATATACCTATTATAAACGCCAAAGCAAATTATGCAGGTAACTTTAGCTTTCAAAATCGCTAAAAAAATTTTAAAAAAACAAACATACTAAAAGCGGGCTCTCGAGTTCGCTTTTTTTTATTTATTTTTTTTCTTTAAAACTTTCTTTAAATATTTTCCTGTATGAGAATCTTTATTGTCGGCTACATTTTCTGGAGTACCCTGTGCTACGATTTTTCCACCACCAGCTCCCCCTTCAGGTCCGATATCGATAATATGATCCGAGCATTTTATAATATCCATACTGTGCTCAATCAATATCACACTATTCCCTTTGTCGACTAATTGATTCAATACTTCAAGCAATTTTGCCACATCGTCATAGTGAAGTCCTACTGTAGGCTCATCGAGAAGATATATTGTCTTTTCTGTGTGTGGTCGATACAATTCACTAGAAATTTTTACACGCTGTGCTTCCCCACCAGAAAGTGTCGTAGCACTCTGACCAATAGTAATATATCCAAGACCTACATCTACCAAAGTCTTCATCCTGTCATATACAGCTGGTATATCTTTAAAAAATACAACACCCTCTTCTACTGTCATTTGTAAAATTTCATGAATATTTTTATGATTGTATTTTACAGTCAAAGTCTCTTTATCAAATCTTTTTCCATTACAT
>CAZCDN010000037.1:0-4818 GCA_964497725.1 uncultured Candidatus Saccharibacteria bacterium
GACATAAAGGGAGTATCTGGAGAATTGGTATCAAGCGAAAATGAAATATCTGAAACACAAGAGACAGAAGAAGTATCAGAAGAAAACAATGATACAATAGAAGAATAATTATAAATTTAATTTTTAAAAAATATTATGAATTTATGGCATGATGTAACAATAGGAAAAAATGCACCAGAAGAATTTAATTGTATAGTAGAAATCCCAAAATGGTCTCCGAATAAATATGAAATAGATAAAGAAACTGGATTAATAGCTCTAGACCGTGCAAATTACAATTCTGCACCATATCCATTTGATTATGCTTTTGTTCCTCAAACATTATGGGAAGATGGTGATGCATTAGATGTAATAATACTATCCACATTTCCACTTGCAGTAGGAATACTGGTAGCAGTAAGACCTGTAGCAATAATGGATATGAATGACTCTGGTGAAAGTGATGAAAAAATTATCGCAGTACCAGTAAATGACAGACGCTGGGATGATGTAAAAGATTTAACAGATTTAAATAAACATATGCTAAAAGAATACTCTCATTTCTTTGAAACATACAAAATATTGAAATCTGATGATCCTGCAAAATATCCTGTAATTATAAGTGGCTACAGAGATAGAAATTCTGCAGTAGAAGCAATCAAAAAATCACAAGAATTATATAACGAAAAATTCGGTAAATAGACTAAAATATTTATCCACAAAAATACCTAGATCTTTATCTAGGTATTTTTGGTATAATGTATACATAGCAAAGTACTATATATGGATTGCTATAAAATTAGAAATTAATCTTTAAAATATTATGAAAAAAATAAAATACTTAAATGTAGTATTTGTTCTAGCTCTTGTATTAGGTGGAGCATTTGCAAGTGCGGAGGAGGTAAATACAAATGATAAACCATTTGCAAAACCAAGACCCGAGAGGATAATGATCAAAGACAAAATCGAGCAAGAGAAAATGATGCGTCTTGAAGACAAAGATGCTCGTCCTATGCTTATAAAAGAGATGAGAGATGGAGAAAATCCAAAAATCATCGATGCGCGAGAAAGAATGGAAGATAAAAAAATGGAGCGTGAAGAAAAAATGGATGAGCGCAATGAAAGAGTGGATGCGATAAAAGAAAAAATGGAAGAGAGAAGAGAAAATCTTGCAGAGAAATGGAAAAATCGTACACATGACAGATTGCAAGCTGGATTTGAAAGATTAGCTACACTTATCGAAAGGCTAGAAAGTAGAATCGCAAAAATCGATGAACAAGGAGGAGACACCGCTCGTGCAAAAGACATGATAGCAAAAGCGAAAACAAATATAGAAAAAGCAAAATCAATCATTGAAGAAATCCGTACATTGAATGACAATACTACAGTAGAAAATGACGTAGAAGGTATAGAAGAAAATAGGAACCTTGGTCAAAGTGAATTTGTAAAACAAATAAAACCAATGGCCGAAGAAGTACAAAAATTACTGAAAGACGCACATAAAAATCTTATGGATGCGGTAAAATTACTTAGAGAAGATAATCAAAAAGAAAAACTTACTACGGACAGCTCGCCGAGCACAAATACATCTGGTTCAGAAGAAAATGAACAAGTTCAATAGGTCGTGAGATTATTAAATTAATATTTCCACATTGGTGGACAACATAAAATTATGGAAGAAATGAACAATACAATGGGTCAAATGGGAGGCGGTGAAAAAAAAGGAAGCGGTGCTCTCGTAGGATCAGTAATTATCATATTGATAATTATAATCGGTGGTATATATATGTTTAGAAATGCAAAAGTACAAAATGCAGAACAAAATATGACTACTGATACTGTAGTAGAAGATTTGGGTACTCAAACAGAAGGTGATGACCTTGCTGATATTGAAGCTGACTTAAACGCTACAGACTTGGACAATGTAATACCAAGTACAGAAGCAGGTGTAGAAGCTCAATAAAATTGAATTCTAAAGAATAAAAAGTCGCTCTCTATCGCGGCTTTTTATTTTTGACAAAAACAGGATATACATATAAGATAAAGAAATTATGATAAAAACAGAAATAAAAAAATTAGAAAAAAGTGAAGTAGAAATTACAAGCTCTATAATGCAAGCTGACTTTGAAAAATACGAAGAAAAAGCCCTTGATAGACTATTAAAAGACATTGAGCTTCCAGGATTTCGTAAAGGTCATGTACCCAAAGACCAAGCTAAAAAAAGCTTAAATGATTTACTTATACTAGAAGAAATGGCAGGTCTTGCTATCAATGAAGCTTACCCAAAAATACTAGAAGAAAATAAAATCGATGCTATTGGAAGCCCTAGTATTTCTATTACAAAAATTGCGCGTGGCAATGACTTAGAATTTAAAATAGTCACAGCAGTATTACCAGAGATTGAGCTTCCTGATTATAAAAAGATTGCAAAAGATGAAAACAAAAAAGAAGAACATAAAAAAGAAATCGTAATTGAAGATGCAGAATTCAACAAGACTATCGATGATATTCGAAAATCACGTGCTCATCAAAAAATGCATGAGGGTGATACTGAAGGAGAAGCACAAAATCACGACCATGGAGAAATAAAAGAAGAAGATTTACCAGCACTCGATGATGAATTTGTAAAATCAATTGGTAAATTTGAAAGTGTAGAAGACTTCAAAGAAAAACTTCGCACAAATATGAAGATGGAAAAAGAAGTAGCTCAAAAAGACAAGAGAAGACTTTTGATAATTGAAAGTATCATAAAGGATACTAAAGTAGAGATACCAGAAGTACTCATAGATAGTGAAGCAAATAAGCTTTTATATCGTATGGAAGCCGATATTGCAAATATGGGTTTAAAATTTGAAGACTATTTAAAACAGATAAATAAAACAAAAGAAGATCTTAAAAAAGATTGGCGTGGTGAAGCAGAAAAAAGAGCAAAGCTTGAAATGATTATATTTAAAATTTCCGAAGAAGAAAAATTGAAACCAGAAGAAAGTGAAGTAGAAAAAGAAGTAGAAAATATTACAAAGATGTACAAGGATGCTGATCCTCTTCGTGCAAAAATGTATATAGAGCAAATGCTCACAAATGAAAAAGTATTCTCATTTTTAGAAAACCAATAATTTTGATATAATAAATTTATGTTAATACCCACAGTTATAGAAAAATCGCAATTTGGAGAAAGAGCTTACGATATTTACTCTCGTTTATTAAAAGAACGCATTATATTTCTTGGTGGTCCAATAGACGACTACACAGCAAATATAGTAATAGCCCAGCTTCTTCATCTTGAACACGAAGATCCTAAAAAAGACATCTCTTTATACATAAATTCTCCAGGAGGCTCAGTTACAGCTGGTCTTGCGATAATGGATACTATGAATCTTATAAAGCCCGATGTATCTACTATATGCGTAGGAATAGCAGCAAGTATGGGTGCACTATTACTCTCAGCAGGAGAAAAAGGTAAAAGATTTGTATTACCAAATTCTGAAGTAATGATTCACCAAGTAATGGGTGGAGCAGAAGGACAAGCAAGTGATATTGAAATAAATGCAAAAAGAATCATAAAGACTAAAGAAAATCTAAACAAAATCCTCGCAAAAAACACAGGCAAGACTTTTGCTCAAGTAGAAAAGGATGCTGATAGAGATTACTGGATGAGTTCTGAAGAAGCCAAAAAATACGGAATTATCGATGCCATCATCAATAAAAGAAAATAAATCATAATTATCCATTAAAAATAGCGCTCACAAGCGCTATTTTTATATACACACTAGACAAAACCTCGAAAATCAGATATTATGAGTTTATCGAAATTAAAAGTTTAGAACGACCGATTTTTTAATAGTACTACATCAAAAATGATTAAAATCACCTTGGAAAACAACGAAATAAAAGAAGAAAGAGAGAGGAGAAAAATCTATCATAAATAGAGTGCTACTTTAAGATGGGTCAAACCCATTATGAATTTAACAACAATAATCATATCCGCTGGAGCTCTCATCATAGGAGCTGGTGTAGGATATTATTTGCGCTTGATCATAAGCTTAGGTAAAAAAGGCTCAATGGAGCTAGAGCTGAAGCAAATGTCAATAAACGCAAAAGAAGAAGGTCAAAAAATAGTAGATGAGGCGAAAAAGAAAGCTGAAGATACGTTAAAAGAAATCCACAAAGAGGAGAAAGAAAAAGAACTCGAATGGAAACAAACAGAGAATCGCCTTATAAAAAAAGATGAGAATCTTGATATAAGACAAAAAGAAATTGATAAAGAAGCAGAGAATTTAAAAAACAAAATAGAAGAAGTTAAAAAAATTAAAGAAAGAATTGATGGTTTTGAAGTAGAAAAAGAGCGTGAGTTAGAAAAAGTCTCATCTCTTTCTTCTGAAGATGCAAAAGAAATGCTAATGAAGCAAGTAGAAAATCGCTATGAAGAAGATTTTCTTGTACGTATCCAAAAAATGGAGACTACAAATGCGGAGAAGCTTGATAGGAGAGCAAAAGATATATTGGCTGCATCTATAAATCGCTTGGCTGCAAGTACTGCAAGTGAGATGATGACATCATCTGTAAATATTCCTTCTGATGATATCAAAGGTAAGATTATAGGAAAAGAAGGAAGAAATATTCGTGCATTTGAAAGAGCCGCAGGAGTAGAGCTCATCGTGGACGAGACTCCAGGAGCAATAGTCATTTCATCTTTTGATCCAGTACGCCGACAAGTAGCTCGTCTTGCTCTTGAAAATCTAATCCTCGATGGCCGTATTCAGCCAGCAAAGATTGAAGAGATGGTAGATAAAGCAAAAGAAGAAATCAATAAAATAATTAAAGAAAAAGGAGAACAAG
>CAZCDN010000038.1:0-4775 GCA_964497725.1 uncultured Candidatus Saccharibacteria bacterium
ACCCCGCAAATTAAATATTTTACACAAAAATAAAAAAGTCCAGGCAAGGCCTGGACTTTTTTATTTTTTAATCGGATGTAAGTGCGCGGCTATACCGATAGCAGTAGCGATGATGACGAGATTTTTTATTATATACTGACCTTCAAAAGTAGGAATAAATACTCCACTCCAAGTCTCTCCCGGTAAAAATACGAGTGGGCCAAATGTAGTAATCATATGAATTAAAAGCATAGGGATGACTACCCTCTCTGCACCTCGAATCAAAAATAAAATACCAATCACACATTCAAAAATACCAAAAAGAATTATAAATACACCAAAACTCATAAACGGAATTGTGTTTTCAAAAAGTTGTTGGACTACGGCGCTTGCAGGAGAAAGATTTACTATTTTTAAAAAACCAAACCAAAAAAATACTACAAATAATGCAAATCGTGCCACTGGCACAGAAACTCTTCTAAAAAAATGTATCAATCTGATATCTATTGTTTGTAATGACATGGATATATTGTAGCAAATTTTTGATTCAAGGAACATAGTCTGCTATACTATTTCTATGAATGACTCAAGGAAAACAAGGATGGAAGCAATTAGTGATGGTGTACTTGCTATTGCAATTACACTACTCGCACTTGAATTAAAAATTCCACACCTTGGGACTAAAGATTTTCAGGAATCTTTTATAGAAATAATTCCACTTATTCCTGGAGTGCTGACATTTATTCTTTCTTTTGTATCTATCGCTATATTTTGGGTAAATCACAATCACCTGACTCAGCACATAAAAAAAATAAGTGGGAAAATAATCTGGGCAAATACAATTTTTCTAATGTCACAAACCCTCATACCTTTTGCCACAAGACTTATATCTGAAAATCCTCAAAATGTATTGAGTGTACTCATATACAGCATCATACTATTTATTTGTTCTTCTACTTTTGCTGTCCTCCACTATATAATTCACAAAGACGACCCTATCACTAGAAATTCTTTTGAACGAAGTCTAATCGGCCCCCTATTTTATGTAGGAGCAATATTTGCGACATTTGTTTCTATTTGGATTTCATACCTATTTTTAATAATACCTTTGGTGTATTACTTTATACCAAGATCAAGTAAAAAAGAAGAAGATTATACTTGGGCGGAATAAATTATTCTAAAGTTTTTAGAAATGATTCTTTTGGTCCGTATTTGTATTGATATCCGCAAACTTTAGTAATCTTTGATCCGTCTACTACGATTGGATAGCAATATGATTTCCATCCTCCACGAGAAGTAGGAATGATGCCTCGAGTCGCATGCCACATTACAAAAAATATACTTCTTATGATTTGTGGATTTATAAAGATTAATTTTTTATTTATAGCTTTTGCCATACCGGGAGCTGTCATCACATCTCCTGGTGGACATATATTGAATATTTCATAAGAACTATTTTCTTTTTTGTTTTCAAAAAAAGCCAAATTGTCGACAATTCCGACTACGTCTTTTTCATGAATAAACTGACGTGACCATTTTTTAGTAAGAGGTGCAAAAAATAAAATTTTAGATATAAATTTGTGAAATATATTTTTACTTTTTCCAGACAGCACAGACTGGAGTCCAAATTTACTTTGATCTCTACCATACTCCCCTGTGATAGATGCTGGGCGTACTACAAATACTTGCAAGTCTCTTCTATCTTTACCCATAGCACAATATTTTGCATACAATCTTTTTTCCGCTTCAGTTTTTTCATAAGCATATCGAAAATCAGTATTTCTCAGTGAGTCTTCCTCTCTAAATACTTTAGAAATTTCATTGTCTTTTTGTGCACCATATGAAGCTACTGTTGAGAAATGAATCAATTTTTTTACCGACTTTGTATAAAATGCAAAATCAAATACATTGTCGCTTCCAAATATATTTTCAAGCCATTGATCTTTTTCTTTTTTATAAAGAGACCTTATTTGCCAAGCACAATGGACTACAATACTAGGATTGTGCTCGTATACTTTTTCTTGCCAGTCATCATTTAAAATATTGGCTTTTATAAAAATTATTTTTTCTCTCAATTTTTTATCGAGATTTAAAAGCAAAGCCGGCTCATCTTTTTTATCTAAAGATATTACTTTTTCTACATCACTTCTTTCTACAAAATGCTTTACGAGTAATGATCCGATATATCCAGAACCCCCTGTTATAAATACTGTATTTTTCATATTTTATGCTCCCGAACGAGAGATTAAAGTTTTAATAGTGCGAATAGCAATCTTTAAATCAAGAAGTATCGAGCGATGCTTTATATAGTAAAGGTCATAAGAGAGTCGGGTCTTTGTGTCATCTACGCTTTGAGGTGGTAAGTCTTGCGTAATTTGAGCCCAGCCTGAAAGACCAGGTTTTACGAGATTGCGTATTTGATAATACTGTATTTCACTCGATAAATCATCCCAAAGTTTTTTTAAATCAGGTCTTGGACCTATCAGTGATATGTCCCCTTTTAATACATTTATGATTTGAGGCAATTCATCGATACGAGTCTTTCTAATAAACTTGCCTACCTTTGTATGTCTACTATCCTCTGCTTCTATCCATTTTCCACCATCATCTACATTCATACTTCGAAATTTATACAATTTAAAAACTTTTCCGTTTTTACCTACACGGTCTTGTGAAAGAATAATTTTTCCACCATCTTCTATCTTTATTGCAATCAATACAAAAGGATACATGAATAACAATACTACACCTATCATAAGAGACATAGCTATATCGATAATTCTTTTAAAAATTCTGTATGCAATTTTTGAATTACTAGATACATTTTCCAAAAACCAACTATAGTTTATAAGTGTCATAGGAACTCTTCCAAACATAGATTCATATAAGTGATGAACTTTTATAAATTGAGAACCCTTAAATAGCATCCTATACATTTTAGATACATTATTTTTCATATCTTCTTTTGAAAAATCGGCTATGATTACATCTGTATTTTCAGGTAATAAGTCTTGGATACTATCTGCTTCTAAAGTCGAGATGTGTTTTGTAACTAAAATTCCATAAGATGGATTCATTTTTAATTCACTTATGATTTCTTCTATATCTTTACCCTCTCCTATCACTACGGCATTCTGAGAAAAACTAGTTGTGATTTTTTGAAAAATAAAAAGTCGCCAAATCAATATCAATACTAACGATACAGCGAGGTATATAAACAATACGGTCTTTGGAGCCAAAGAAAAATACGGTATAAAGTAGAAAAACAATGCAGCGAGGATACAATTGAAAATTTGTGTATTTATTATTGTCTCGGCTAAGTTTCTTTTTAAAATCAAGACATGCTGCTCATATAATCCTGCGATAAAAAATATCGCACACCAAGCTAGTATAAGTATAGAAAAAGGTACGATGTGCTTTATGATTGTATCTTTATTTGGAAACACTAAATAACGCATTAAAAGTGTAAAGTACAAAGATACAGAGAGTGCAACCAGATCTCCAAAAAAAAGTAAGTATGTGTGCTTGTTTTTATACATTTTATTTTGCTAGTATTTTCACATCTACATTAAACTCATCATTTACCTCTGCCACAAATGGGACACTTGGGACTTTTAAATCAAAGTCGGATCTTTTTATTTTTGTATTTGCTTCGCCTGATAGAGTATCTTCACCAAAAATTAATGCAAGATTAAATGTGGCTTTCTTTGTAATACCAGAGATAGTCAAATCTCCACTTAGCTCGAAATTCTTTTTTACACCTGGAGTCATATTTACAATACTCTCATCTGGTGTAAATTTTATAAAATTGAAATTTTCATTATTTTTTGATCTCAATATAAAACCTGATATTGCTTTATCTCTATTTTCACTATCTGTCTTGAAATCCCGCGCGTCTACCAGTATGTTTTTAATACTTACATCTACACTACTATCATCTTTTTTAGAAAAAGAAATGTCACCTGATATTTTATTTGTCATACCTTTGGCTGTAAAATCTTTTCCATTTAGTATTTCACCAATACTAAATTCTACACTCGATTCTTCTTCTGATATTTTTAATGAAGATGTATTTTTATTTTTTATTTCATTTGTATTTATCTCTTCGTTTTGAACCGCCGGTGATTCGTCTGTGACTGGTGCATGAGAATAACCAGTAAAATAAAACACACCTATGATTACAGCGAGAAGTGTACTTATTATTAAAATGGTTGATTTTTTCATAATTTTGTAGTTTTTTATTTTTAAAATTGTTATAATAACATTGTATATGGAAGAACAAAAAAATCAAAATTTATCTTGGAGAGCACCAGAATACAATCACAATCCAAAAAGTGTGGATTTTGTGTGGGGTGTGGGACTAATCGGTCTTGCAGGGACTGTGACTTCTATATTTTTCCATAATTATATCTTTGCTATATTTATAGTACTTTCATCTATCATGCTCATCATCTTTTCCACAAGACATCCAAATGAAGCTACTTTTGAAATAAATGAAGCTGGAATTGTATTTGGAGAAGAAAATCATAGTTATAAAAATATCAAAGGTTTTTGTATTAAAGATGCAAATCCATATTCTAAACTCATAATAGAAACTGATAAATATTTCTTGCCTATATATACTCTCCCCTTGCCACACGAACTCGAAGAAGATACACATGCAATTCTTTCTCAGGTAATAGAAGAAAAAGAATTAGAAGAAACTCATTCTTCAAAATTTATGGAGCGTATTGGTTTTTAATTTGCAAAATAATCAATTCTGTAATAGATTAGACAAATGGTCCCGTCGTTCAATG
>CAZCDN010000039.1:0-597 GCA_964497725.1 uncultured Candidatus Saccharibacteria bacterium
GAAAGGTGTCGAGGTATAGCGCAGCCGAAACCACCCTACCCGGATCTTGGCAACAGTTCCCGTGATTGAGGATAAAAGATAGAAATCCCCAATTGTCTACATGTGAAGCAGTCCTATCGAAATAGGCGGACTTGTTTTTTAAGCGACCCCTGATAATAGCATGTCTTTGAATCTTTGTCAACTAGTGCTATACTGAAACTGTAGTAAACGTCACTTTTTCCCTTATTCAAGCATTTATTCCTATGATTCACGCTGAAACTTCTTCCCCTCTAGAGCCAGAAAAGGCTGCTGAAGATCAGAACCTGGATAACACCCTTCGGCCACAAAATTTCGGAGAATATATTGGCCAGGACAAGATCAAGCGCCATCTCGATATCTTTATTCAAGCCGCCAAGAAACGCTCTGAAAATATTGATCACGTGCTTCTCTACGGTCCAGCAGGACTCGGGAAAACAACTCTTGCTCACATCATCGCCAAAGAAATGGGTGTCGGTATCAAGGTGACTTCGGGACCGGCCATCGAAAAAGTAGGTGACCTCGGCTCTATCCTCACTAATCTCGAACCAGGCGACGTCCTCTTCATTGACGAGATCCATC
>CAZCDN010000039.1:616-4597 GCA_964497725.1 uncultured Candidatus Saccharibacteria bacterium
TGGAAGACTACAAACTCGATATCATCATCGGCAAAGGACCGGCTGCCCGCACCATCCAGCTTGATCTCCCCCGCTTCACCCTGATTGGTGCCACTACCAGACTGGGATCGCTTTCCAATCCCCTGCGCAATCGCTTTGGCTCGACTCACAGACTAGAATTCTACACTCCAGAAGATATCGAAAAGATCGTAAAGCGCTCCTCGGGTATTCTTGGTATTGGTCTCGATGTATCAGGAGCAGAAGAGATTGCCAGAAGTAGCCGCCAAACTCCCCGCGTCCGCGATCATGCGGAAGTAAAAGATGTCCCTACCATTTCCGGGGACCTTGCCCGTGAAGCGCTCGATCTGTACGAAATTGACCATCTCGGTCTCGAACCAACTGACCGTCACATTCTTCACACCCTCATCCATAAGTTCAAAGGTGGTCCCGCCGGTATCCAGGCACTCGCGGCCGTTACTGGCGAAGAGATACAGACCATCGAAGACGTCTACGAACCGTACTTGATCCAGCTCGGATTCCTGGCTCGCACTCCGCGTGGCCGCGTCGTCACAGATAATGGGTACAAGCATCTCGATATAGCGATGCCAATAAATCATCAAGAAAAATTATTGTAGGCATCATCGGGCGATGATACAATAACGAGGTCAACAAAAAATATTCCCTATGCGTTTTGTTTTTGGTCTTCTCTATACGTTTCTTTTTTTGAGTTTCGTCATCACTGGGTTGTTTGTTGTTTTTCATTTACTCCGTTACTCCCTCAACCGTAAGGTAGCTCTGTTTGGCACTCTTCTTTTTATGAGCGTTCTCGGTATACTTTTGTTTACGAATGCTCTTCTCTTTTTTTCACTCCCACTCGAAGAAATGCTGCCTCTTCAATCGTCATTCTAAAGACTATGTCTCCTTCCACGCCACTTGGCCGCCACCACTTTCAGGGGCAACATGAAAACGAGACCGTCCTCCGGATTATTCACCGTCACTGGTTCAATATTGTTATGCATCTTGGGATGGTACTCCTCCTCTCTTTCTTCCTTATGGGAAGCATTGCCTTTCTCCCAACCCTTTTCCCAGAAGCTCTCACTGAAGAAAATTGGCCGTTCTTTCTCTTTGTTCAAAATACTCTTCTTCTTTTTATTTGGCTCTACAGTTTCTTGGTCTGGATTGATTACTACTTTGATGTCTGGATTATTACCAACGAACGCATTGTGAATATTGAGCAAAGAGGACTTTTCACTCGTCGTATTAGCGAGCTTCGTTTTTCTCGCGTCCAAGATGTGACGAGCTCCGTCAATGGCCTCATCCCAACTATCCTCAATTTTGGCGATGTCTATGTACAGACCGCTGCCGAAGAAGAACGCTTCACCTTTCGTCAGGTCGGCGATCCTTTCGCTGTCAAAGATCATGTCATGACGCTTTCTCGTCAGGCCGCCCAAGACGACATACGCGACATGGCAACAGTCTTCAACAAAAAACGGTAAGTCTTTTCTTTTTTTGAAAATTCCGATAGAATACTTCTTGATCTAAGCACCATTCAAGCCCTTGGTTTCTGGATGCAGTTCGCGAAAGAGCTGCGGAGCGCAGTAAGCCGTACTGATAAAAGTACGGTGTCGCGCACCGTAAAGCTCTGACAAAGAAATGCGCCAGAAATCAAGGGCGCTACAAACACTATGTCAGGACACTCACACTGGGCTACTACCCATCGCCAAAAAGGATTGAACGATGCCAAACGCGCTGCTGTTTTTACCAAGTATGGACGCAATATCATCATCGCGGCTGCCGCTGGTGGCGGAAATCCCGATAACAACTACTCACTCAAGATGGCTATTGATGCCGCCAAAGCCGTCAACATGCCCAAAGACAATATCGATCGGGCTATCAAACGTGGCACCGGTGAATTGAAAGACGGCAACCAAATTGTCGAGCTCATGTACGAAGCCTACGGTCCTGGCCAAGTCGCGCTCCTCATCGAAACTGCGACCGACAACAAGAACCGCACGGTCAGTGAAATCAAAACTATCCTGACCAAAACCAACGGCAAGTACGTTCCCACTGGCGCCGTCTCGTTTATGTTCCGCCGCGTCGGCCTCGTCACCTTTCTCCTGGAAAAATATTCGGCTGAAACGCTCGAAAACGAAACGCTTGAATCAGGAGCTGATGATTTCTTCGTCACTCCAGAAGTATTCGTCGTCATCACCGCTGTCGATAAACTCCAGTCCGTCGAAGAATACTTCCGCAGCAAAAATCTGATTTGTGAAAATGCTAGCCTCGGCTACTACCCATCACAAACTGCTACCCCCGCCGAAAGCGATATTCCCGCCCTCGAAAAACTGATCGAGACTCTCGATGACCACCCCGACGTCCAGCGCGTCTGGGACAACCGCGCGTAGCTTTTTCCGCCAGCTGGCGGATTCATTAGCTTATTAGCAGAAAAAGAAGAAGCGTCGCAGGATTTCCTACGACGCTTTTTTTTGCTACTCCCTCCTAAATCGGGCTTATGATTCATTCGGAGATACGATAGCCTGTAGTTTTGACAGCGTCATCCACGAGTACCACATCGAGCGCCCCCGGTGTACACCAGCAAGCTCCTGGAGGTGCTCGAGCTCGAGCGTCTCAGCTGCAGACAGTCCCAAATCATCCTCCTTGTCCAAGAGAGCGAGGCGCCGTTCATTGGTCGCTTTCCAATTTCTCTTGTTAATTGCTCGCTTGTCAGTAGGAGAAAGTGTCATCAGCGCCCGATATTCTTGAAAAGCATCCATGTCTTCTCCTATCTGTTCTCATCAGCTACGCGTCGCGCCTCAGCCTCTTCACGTGTGGCGTACACGCTATTGAGAGGAAAGTACCAATCATATGTGCTATGACAGATCTGGTACAAGCGATAGCCCGTGACGAAGAATGTAAACTTTTCTCCGCCCGGACCCGGTACATCCGCCATATCAACCCGTACAGCAAGGACATCGGACTGTGCTACCCTCCCACAGTGCGCTACCCAGACCACCGCCCCCGGTTCGAAGAACTGGGTCGGCTCAAAGCAACAATCTGTAATTTTCACGTCCTTTCTCCTTCAACATGGATAAGGAATGCTGGGGGTGGGTCGCACGGATCCTTCATTGAGTCCGGTACCGTGACCACCACTCGAACATCACTTCCAAGTAAAGTCGTCGTCTCCTCAAAGTGGACGCCAATGTGGCGGTTGACATGAAAAGAACCGTTCACGCCAGCCAAGTGTTCCACCACTTTATCCGGGCCACTGATCACATAGAGTTCCCAGATTTCACCGAAAGATGGAACAATGCCACCATCCCGGCTCCTGAGTCGACTGATAGCTACCAAGACACTCCCTCGGTAAACCACCTCGACGTTGCGCGAGTACTCCGTGTTTGGCAACAAACAGGAGATTTCTGCTCGAGTGACTTGCGCTGCCCAATCCTGATTGAGAGCCTTGAGGCTTAGCTCTTCCATCTTTGTCTCCAATTCCGGATACCGCCGGGAACGGTTGAGCTCTTCGCTCAGTTGTTAATGAACAGCACAGTATATATGCATTGTTTATAGTTTGTCAACTGTTTTATTGCTTTATTTAAAGTAATATATCGATATGTTTTATATATTGTTGACTCTATACAGACAACATGCTACAATAAGCCCAGAAACACACTATGGAGGAACTGTTCCGCAAACTTGGGCTCAACGATAATGAACGCGAAGTCTACCTCGCGGTTCTTCAAGCTGGAAAAATTGCCCCGACACAGGTGGCACGGATAACCAGTATCAATCGCACCACTGTCTATTCCGTCGCCAAGAAACTCGAGCAAATTGGCCTGATCACCCAGGACCTCGGCCAAAAAGTAAGCTATTTGGTCGCTACTCCCCCAGAAAAACTGGTCGCCGTTTTTGAACGCGAAGAAAAAAAGCTTGCCGAAAAGAAAAAAGTAGCCAAAGAGCTCGTCAAAGAGCTCAGTAGTCTCGTGAGTACCAAGCACTATTCCG
>CAZCDN010000040.1:0-4588 GCA_964497725.1 uncultured Candidatus Saccharibacteria bacterium
CGTTTAAAAAATTTTACAAAGCTGAAGAATATCATCAAGACTATCTTCAAAAAAATCCCGCTGGCTACACTTGCCATGCAATATATTTTGATAGTTATTTAAAGTAGATATGTTTAATAAATTAAAAGTCCCGATAGCAATAATATTGATTTTTGTATCCTTTATTTTAATATGGGATCTTTTAAATTTGCCACCAGATGAAGTTTTACTTAGTATGGCACAAAGTTATTTTTTGAAGTATGGATTTATTACTATAATATTAGCTTCAATAATAGAAGGCGCACTCGTAATAGGTTGGTATTTACCAGGAGGAATAGTTATTTTTACAGGAGTAATACTTGCATCTGGTGACCCTAAAAGAGCTATACTTTCAGTCCTGGCTACAATTATAGGATTATCTATTGCTTATACTTTAAATTATTTTATTGGTCGACATGGGTGGTATAGAGCATTTGTTGTTTTTGGACTTAAAAATTCACTAGAAAAGTCTAAAGTACAATTTCAAAAGTATGGATATAAAGCTATATTTATGTCTTACTGGCAGCCCAATTTAGCAGCGTTAGTGTCTACAAGCGCAGGCATATTGCATATACCTTTTAAAAGATTTTTTATCTATTCTACTTTTGCAGCTATTACCTGGTCTATATTTTGGGGAACAATGGCATATGTATTTGGCCAAAAGATTTTAAAGTATTTAGGTATTGTTTTCTTTGGAATAATGATTGTATGGATAATATATATCATTTTAAATCATTATTTTGGAAAAAAACTCTTAAATAAAGAAAATATAAACATGCTATAATCAAAATATGGGAAAATATAATAAACTAGTAAGAGACAATATCCCTGAATATCTTGATAAAAAAGGTATTTCTTATGAAAAAAGAATTGCTGAAAATCATGAGTATGTAGAAGAATTGTTTAAAAAATTGGATGAAGAAGTTAAAGAATTTTAAGAATCTAAAAATGCAGAAGAGCTTGCTGATATAATTGAAGTTATCGAAGCTATTAAAAAACTACCAGAATTTAAAGATGTAGAAGAGTTTCGCCAAGCTAAACTCCAAAGTAGGGGTGGTTTTGACAAAAAAATAATTTTAAAAGGAGAGAAATAAATTATGTAAAACCCATACCCGATATGGGTAAATTGTGATATAATATACAAATATGATAGAAAATCATAATTTAATAAATATGGAAAAGAATATTTTTGAAAATAATATCAAGCAGGATTTTGGTCTTGAAATAAAAAATTCTGAAAAAATCACAAAGGGATATTCTAGCCAGGTTTATAAAGCTAATTTAGATAATGAAGAAGTTTTTGTAAGGATAAATAAAGACCCAGATGTTTTTAAGGTAGAAGAAGTAGTATATAAAATTTTTGAAAAACAGGGGATTCCTGTACCTAGAATAATTTCTCTTATAGAGAAACCAAAATCTATCGGATTACCTACTATGATCATGAGCGGAGCGGAAGGGAAAATTTTAAAAGAGTTAGATATACCACAAGAACAAAAAGATATGGTATATGAAGAATTAGGAAGTATTTTAAAAAAAATAAATGAGACTAAGGTAAAAGGTTTTGGGCCATTGGTAATGAATGATAAAGAAATCACAGGTAAGTTTTCTTCTTGGTCTGAATATTTAAAATCTAGAGAGGAACATAATCTTAAGTGTTTAAATTTTTGTTTAGAAAATGAATTTATTACAAAAGAAGAATTTGATAAGCTGAGTGATGTTTTTGAAGATGTTTATTCTATTGAATTTAATGAATCTCATCTTTTGCACAATGATATGCATCATGGGCATTTCTTTGTAGAGGAAGGTAAAATTTCAGGAATTATAGACTTGGGTTCATTAATGGCTGGTGATACTAGATACGATATTGCTTTAGCTTTATTTTTTCAAAAACCAGAACAGCAAGCCTATTTTAAAAAAGGATATGGTGAATTAGCAGATGATCCTTTTGTGTATAAGTATATGGCTGTCATAATCCTCCAAAAAATATTTTTTAGATCCAAAGAAGATGTAAAAGGAAATGTTTCCGCGTTATTGCCTGTACTTGAAGATGTTTTAAATAAAATTTAGTACAAAATCGACTTAAGATTTCTACTTAGGAGCCGGACTCCTAAGTAATTTAAAAATCTTTCTAGAGGTGAGTTTTATGGTATAATGTATAAATGGAAGAATACTTAGAATTTACAAAAAAATTAGCAAAAGAAGCTGAAGAAATAGCTCTTAAGTATTTTAGCTTTGAAATTGATAGCACGTGGAAGGAAGATAATACTCCTCTAACTGTAGCTGATACTGAAATAAATGACTTAGTTATAAAAAGAATAAATGAAACTTATCCCGATCATAGTATTTATGGTGAAGAAAAAAGTGACATAAAAGAAAATTCAAAATATATTTGGGTCTGTGATCCTATTGATGGAACAATGGCTTTTTCAAACGGTTTGCCTATTTTTGTTTTTTCTATTGCATTAGTTGATCAAAATACAGGTTTGTCAATCTTGGGCTTAATCAATGATCCGATAATGAAAAACATTTATTGGGCGTATAAAGGTGGTGGTGCGTACAGGAATGATAAAAAAATATCAATTATAAAAGAGAATGATATTGGTTTAAAATACTATGTTATTGGTGGTTCAAGTAAAAAATTAGGATTCTCGAGTTTGTTTTTACAAGAAGCTTTAACTATTAAAAAACACAAGGTCTTTAAATTTCCTTCTTTTATTTATGGAGCAATTCAAGTTGCAAACGGTAAATTTTCAGGTGGAGTATTTTACCATCCTGACGGACACGACATCGCAGCCTTAAAAATTATTACAGAAGAAGCTGGTGGAAAAGTGACTGATTTAAATGGAGAAGAAAGAAGATACGACCAAGATGGATTAGGTTGTATTGTTTCAAATGGAATTCTTCATGATGAAATATTAAAAATTGTTCAAGAGGGAAAATTATAAATTTAAATATAATATATGAAAATACAAAAATTTGAACAATCAGGGTTTATTATCACAGCAGATAGTGGATATAAAATAGCTATAGATATTGGTAATAAAACTAGTCTTGGATCACTACAGAGTTTAAATGTAGATTCATTTATTGTTTCTCATATTCACGGAGATCATTTTTATCTTGAAAATATAAAAGCACTGAAACCAAAAAATGTATATATGAATACTGAGTGTATGACAGAAATTGGTGAAGAAAATGTAGATTTTGAAATAAATAAAACTACTGTCGGTGATGTGCTTGATATTGGAGATTTTAATGTTACATTTTTTAATGTAGACCATGGACCAAATGTATCTTCTCCATTAAAAGAAAATTTTGGATTTTTAATAAAAGTAGACAATCAAAGTATTTATTTTTCAGGAGATATGTATAATCCGTCTGGAATAGAAGTAAAAGATTTAGAAGTGGATTATACCTTGATACCAGTAGGTAGTCATTATACATTTGGACCACAAGAAGCATATGAATTTATAAAGACTTTTAAAAATATTAAAAAAGTAATTCCTATGCATTATGAAAAAAATAATTTTATTGATCCAGTACGCAAAGATGAATTTATAAAATTAATAGGAAGTGAGTTTGAATTAGATTTAATTTAAATAAAATATGCAAACTACTACAAGAATCGCTGGGATTTTTATAAAGGATGGGAAAATATTGATGCAAATTGGAAAAGGCTACAAAGAGCTCTGGACTCCTGGTGGAAAAATTCATGAAGGAGAAAATGATGAAGAGTGTCTTAAAAGAGAATTAATGGAAGAAATGGGTGTGGAATTGATTGGTAGTAGATTTTTTAAAGAATATAAAATGAAAAGTTTTTACAATCCAGAAAAAGATATTGTAGAAAGAGTGTATATAGTAGAAATTAAAGGCGATATAAAACCCGATGCTGAAATTGAAAGCATTGTATGGTTTTCAAAAGAAGATTTTGAAAACAAAAAAATACCCCATGATTGCTCATACAGAGATTGATTTGATGCCTGATTTGATAAAAGAAGGCCTTTGGTAATCTACTTAGGAGCTCAACTCCTAAGTGATAGAAAAGATGAGAATTATTTTATATAAGTTATTGATTTAATGATATAATAAATTTTATGATAGAAAATAGTATTGTGTATAGAAATTTTAAAGGTAAGTACGAATATTTTCCACTTTCTAAAGCGGAAGGTTCTCTTATTTATAACAAGGATGGCAAAGAATACATAGATTTTACTTCTGCTTGGAATGTTACAAATCTTGGATGGAACCATCCAGAAATAAGTGAAGCAATTATAGAGCAAGTTAAAAAGAATACCCAAGGACTTCTTTGGGGGTCTGATCCTATACAAGAAGAATATGCTTCTGCGTTAACAAAAGCACTACCAAAAGAATTAGATGCATGTGTAAAGGAAACTAGCGGTACAGAATCAGTAGAAGTCGCAATAAAAATAGCTAGAGTTTTTACAAATAGAAAAAAGATTATAGGTTTTGATAATTCATATCATGGGCAATTGTTTGCATCACTCGCAGTCGGTGCTTCAGAAAGTAAAAGAGAAAAAAATGAAAAATCAATCAAATCAATCAAATCACT
>CAZCDN010000041.1:0-4526 GCA_964497725.1 uncultured Candidatus Saccharibacteria bacterium
GATGAATCTCATGTGACACTTCCTCAGCTTGGTGGAATGTATGCCGGTGATCAATCTAGAAAAAATACATTGGTAGAGTTTGGTTTTCGATTGCCAAGTGCTCGCGACAATAGGCCTCTTCGATATGAAGAATTTAAAGAGCACATAGGACAAGTAATATATGTATCGGCTACACCTTCCGCGCTTGAGCGAGAAACTAGCGATCAAATAGTAGAACAAATAATCCGACCTACAGGCTTGATTGATCCAGAAATAATAGTAAGACCTGTGAGTGCAGGTTTGCATTCCTCTCCCCCTGCGAAGGGGGAGATGCCGGAGGCAGAGGGGGTCAGACCCCTCCGGCTTTCAGCCACCTCCCCTTCGCAGGGGAGGAAAAATTCAAAATATCCCGGTCAAGTTCAGGATTTAATTATAGAAACAGAAAAAACAATTAAAAAAGGTTATCGTGTGCTTGCCACAACTCTTACAAAAAGAATGGCTGAAGACCTTTCTATTTATTTAAAAGAAAAAGGAATAAAAGCAGAATATCTTCACAGTGAAATAAAGACTATTGAGCGTATTCAAATACTTACAGCATTTAGAAAAGGTGATATAGATGTGCTCGTAGGTGTAAACCTTTTGCGTGAAGGATTGGATTTGCCCGAAGTTGCACTTATCGGTATTTTGGATGCCGACAAAGAAGGCTTCTTGCGCAGTGAGACAGCTCTAATTCAAACTATAGGGCGTGCTGCGCGTAATGTGGAGGGTAGAGTCATACTTTATGCCGACAAGATGACAGGCTCATTAGAGCGTGCTATAGGAGAGACTGATCGCCGCCGTGCAATCCAAGTAGCTTATAATAAAAAACACAAAATCACACCAAAAACTATTTTGAAAAAAATAAAAGATATTACAGAAGATTTAGAAAATAAACACGAAAAAGCTGTAAATGCCGAGCTTGATATCGACTTTAAGCTTTTTGAAAAAGCTTTCAAAGAAAGTAAAAAGAATAATGGAAAGACAGAATCAGAATCTATAAAAAATACTCTTCTTTCAGATGATGAGCGCAATAAATTTGTATACAAAAAAATTATAAAAATCAAAGAACGTGAAATGAATAAAGCAGTAAAAGAGCTCGATTTTGAAACTGCTGCAATTTTGCGTGATGAAATGATGATTTTAAATAAAAAAATGAACAAATCTTAGTTTTTATATTGTTGTAAATTCTCGCATATGATAAAATTTACAATATATGTTGAGTAAAGAATATATAGAAAAATTTAAAGATTTTATCGATTCTGATACAAAAAAGGCCAAGGTAACAAAAGTAGCTCTTGTTTCAATTTTTATTGCATCATTGCCTTTTGTTGTTGCGGGGGCTGTTGCAATCGGTAATGGTGTGCAAATTTTTCGAATGTTTGATAAAAAGAAAAGGTATACAAGTAGGCAAATTACTGATGCAATGGGTAATTTAAAGCGTCAAAAAATGATCGAATATATTTCAAATAAAAATGGGGTTACAACTGTAAAAATAACCAAAAAGGGCAAAGTAGTCTTGAGACGTTTTGCGATTGATATTATTAAAATTAATAAACCCAAAAAATGGGATGGTAAATGGAGATTGGTAATTTTTGATCTACCTATTAAGTTTTCCAAAGCACGTAATGCTTTACGTTTTAAATTAAAACAGCTTGGATTTATTCAATTTCAAAAAAGCGCATGGATATATCCATATCTATGCGAAGATGAAATTCTGTTCATAACAGATTATTTTAAAGTAGGGAGCTATGTAGAAATTTTAGAAATTTCTGGATTAAAAAATGAAGAAAAATTAAAAAAGTATTATAAGTTATGCTAACCATTATATGATAGTTGTAAAATCTCGCATATGCAAAAATTTACAGCTTGTAGTTTTAAGATTAGGGAAATTTAGTTTTTAAAATGTAGTAATTTTATGTGATGCAAATATGGTTCTTATAAATAAAATAGAAAAATAAAATTAAAAAAAAGGATGCTGTTTATTTAGCACCCTTTTAATCTTTCTTCAAGATCCCAAGTATATAACTTTTGGAACCTTTTCTTTGTGTAAAATCAGAATTCTTTCTGATTTTTGACTCATCACTTTCCCTAAAATTCCATAAGTTATTTTTTTTGTCTCACCAGACTGTACATTTCTTAGTATAAGATATGTATCTTTATCTGATAAAACCTCCCAGTATGTATTTTCAGGAAATGTAATTTTACAAGGATCAAATGGGTTTCTTTCTGAATATGTGACCATTACACCATTAAAAAATAATACAAAGTTTTTTAAATCTATCATAACTCATTGTTTTTTAAAAAATACCATATACTTTTAATTTTGTCAAAAGACTCATAAGATGTTATAATGATAGTAGTTAAATATCGATACACCCCCATGCTAAATTATGGAGGGTAAATTTACTTATATATGAAAAAAGAAGAAAAAAATATAGATAAAATCACAGTTAAAGGTGCAAGAACACACAATCTTAAAAACGTGAGTGTAGAAATGCCACGTAATAAGATGATAGCTATCACTGGTATGTCGGGTTCTGGAAAGAGTTCGCTTGCTTTCGATACTATTTTTGCTGAAGGACAAAGAAGATATGTAGAGTCGCGTTCTGCTTTTTCTCGACAAATTTTAAATAAAATTCCAAAGCCAGATTTGGTTGAGATTTATGGACATTCACCAGCTATTTCTATTGATCAAAAATCACGTTCAAATAATCCACGCTCCACTGTAGCTACTATTACAGAAATATACGATTATCTGCGTGTACTTTATGCGCGTATTGGTAGGCCTCATTGTCCTCAATGTAAAAGTGAAATTAAAAAACTTTCAAATGAAGAAATTATAAATTTTATTGTAGATAAAATAAAAAATTTATATAAAGATAAAAAGAAAAATACAAAAAGTGTAATGGGGGTAGAATGGGATGAGACTCCGATAAATATATATTCTCCAGTCGTTCGAGGTAGAAAAGGCGAATACTATCAAATGCTTTATGATTTACTAAACAAGGGTTATCAAAAAGTACGTATTGATGGTGAGGTAAAAAGCTTGCGTGACCGTATTGATATATCAAAAACAAAAGTTCACGATATCGATGTGGTAGTGGATTCATTTATCTTAAATGATTTTAAATCTATTTCTGAAGATTTAAATATGCGACTTTCCGAAGCTGTAGAGCGTGCTATCGATGAGGCTGACGGCTTGGTAAAAATCCAATTTGGTGAAGATGAAGAATTTGTAATGTCTACAAAATTTGCCTGTTCCAATGATGGATTTTCTTTTCCAGAAATAGAACCACGACTTTTTTCTTTTAATAGTCCTTATGGTGCATGTCCTGAATGTAATGGTCTCGGTACAGAATACTTTGGCGGACTCGATGATTGTAAGGTGTGTAATGGTGCAAGACTTCGTCCCGAAGCACTTCATGTATATTTGGGTTCTCATAGGTCGGACCTAGGGGCAAAAGATAAAAATAAAAAGACTCTAGGTCCGACCTCGGGATTTGTAAATATCGTAGACATTACAGCATTAAATATAAATGATGTCGTAGACTTTTTTATAGAATTAAAACTTACAGATCAAGAAAAAGAGATTTCAAATGTTGTAATAAGAGAAATAGAATCACGCCTTGAATTTTTGCTCAATGTAGGACTTGATTATTTGTCTTTAAACAGAAAAGCAAATACTCTTTCTGGTGGAGAAAGTCAGCGTATACGTCTTGCTTCACAGTTGGGTTCAAAACTCGTAGGTGCTCTTTATGTGCTAGATGAGCCTACAATAGGACTACATCAGCGGGACAATGATAGATTGATAAAGACACTACAAAACCTTAGAGATTTAGGTAATACTATCATAGTAGTTGAGCACGATGAAGATACAATATATGCATCAGATTATATTATCGATATCGGTCCAAAAGCTGGTGTGCACGGAGGAGAAATTATTGTATCTGGATATTTAGAAGATTTACTTTCTCAAAAAATAAACTCATCAAAATCACGAACACTTTCATATTTGCGAAATGAGACACAAATAGAAATTCCAGAAAAACGTAGAAATAAAGATAAAGGAAGTTTAAAAATTGTGGGAGGAAAAGTATTTAATATTAAAAATATGAATGTAGAAATTCCACTTGGTAAAATGGTGTCGATTACAGGAGTATCGGGATCTGGAAAAAGTTCTTTTATGTATGAGATTTTGCATAAAAACCTGAAAGGTAAACTTGAAAGAAAATTTAGAACTGCAAAGATTTTTAATTGCGCATCTTTTACAGGCACAGAATATGTATCAAGAGTCGTACTCATCGACCAGTCTCCAATAGGAAGAACTCCACGTTCAAATATTGCTACATATACTGGAGCTTTTACTCATATTCGAGATTTGTTTGCAAGTAGTGAAAGTGCAAGATTGCGTGGGTGGAAAGCAAATAGATTTTCTTTTAATGTAAAAGGAGGTAGATGTGAAGCCTGCCAGGGTAATGGACAAATAGCAGTGGAGATGCACTTTTTAC
>CAZCDN010000042.1:0-4468 GCA_964497725.1 uncultured Candidatus Saccharibacteria bacterium
ATACGGGTTATCATATGATATATATGAATGAAAATAAAAAATCAAATATACTAGGCATATCAGAAATAAAAGATGGCTGTATTAAAATAAGTAATGGCAATAATCAAGAGACTCAAATATGTGTAGCTCAAGAAGAATTGCGACAAGGTATAGAGATAGTCGAGCAATACGAAAACTCTGTCACCTTTTATGGGTCAGCAAGATTAAAAGAAGATCATCCTGACTACATAAAAGCTCAAAATTTAGCAAAAAAGATATCAAAAGATCTTGGATACACAATCCTATCAGGAGGTGGTCCAGGTATCATGGAGGCCTCAAATAGGGGTGCGAGTGATGCAGGAGGTAAATCTGTAGGTCTTACCATAAAGCTCCCTACTGAGCAAAATACAAACAAGTACGTAAATGAAGAAATTCCATTTTACTTCTTCTTTACACGAAGAGTCACCATGTCATACACAGCAAAAGCTTGCTTATTCTTCCCTGGTGGTTTTGGGACATTTGATGAATTTTTTGAAATTCTCACAATGAAGCAAACTGGTAAAATCAAAAATGTTCCAATCATATTAGTAGGTAGCGATTTCTGGAATCCTTTAAATAAAATGATGAAAGAAGTTCTCGCTGACAAATACGAGACCATATCTGATGAAGATATGAATCTATACACAATCACAGACAGTGATGACGAAATTTTAGAAATCATTAAAAATAGTAGTATAAAAGCTGGAGACAATTCACTAGAATAAATATAGCTATAAATAAAAATACCACGACGACTTCGTGGTATTTTTATTTATTATTCTTTAAGTTTTTTTCCAAACAAGCTTTTATAAATCCAGAAAATACAGGGTGCGGATCAAGTGGTCTTGCTAAAAATTCAGGGTGAAATTGGACACCGATAAAAAATGGGTGCATATCTTTCGGCAATTCTGCTATTTCCATTAGTTTTTTATTTGGAGAATATCCAGAAAACACAAGTCCTTTTTTTTCCAAAGCCTCTAAATAATTATTATTTACTTCATATCGATGCCTATGTCTTTCTACGATATTATTTTTTCCATACAAGCTTCGCACAAGAGTCTTTTCTTTCAATACACAAGGATAGTCTCCGAGTCTCATCGTGCCACCCATACGATTGTTTTCTATCAAATCTTTTTGCTCATCCATTACGTCGATAATAATATTTTTTGATTTCGGATTCACTTCACGAGTATTTGCATCTTTTATTCCAAGCACATTTCGTGCATACTCTATCACCATGAGTTGCATTCCATAGCAAATACCAAAATAAGGGATTTTATTTTTACGCACATATTCTATCACTTTTATCTTACCTTCTACCCCACGTGTACCAAACCCTCCAGGAATAAGTACGCCGTCATATTTTGAAAGTTCTTTTAGTTTTTTATCTCCATCTTTCTCAGAAAATTCTGCAGAATCGAGCCATGTGAGTACAGGCTTACATTTATTTGCATATGAAGAATATTTCAATGCTTCAATGACTGATAAATATGAATCGGAAAGTACAAAGTCTCCTGTATTAAAATATTTTCCAACTACAGCAATATTTATTTCTTTTTTTGCATTATGTACAGAATTTGCAAATTTTTTCCATTTTTTATTTCCAGCATTATTACTACTATTGCATTTCATATCTACTACATCACAAATCATATCTCCCAATCCTTCTTTTTCAAAATTGAGTGGTATATCATAAATACTATCCACATCAGGTGCTGATATTACTCTCTCTATAGGTACATTACAAAACATAGATATTTTTTCTTTTCTTTTTTCATCAAGCTTTTGCTTACTACGTGCAATAATTACATTTGGCTGTATACCACTTGCATTTAGTGTACGCACCGCATACTGTGTAGGTTTTGTTTTCATTTCTCCTACTTTCGAAGGGATAGGTAAATACGATACCATCACAAAAAATACATCATTGGGTCTTTTAATTTTTAGCATTCTTGCAGCTTCAAGGAAAAGCATACTTTGATATTCTCCTACTGTGCCCCCGATTTCAATTACGACTACATCTGCATTTGCTTTTAGTCGTGCTTGTTCTATACGGTCGATTACTTCGAGTGGTATATGTGGCACTACTTCTACACAAGCTCCTTTGTATTCCAAATTTCTCTCACGATTTATTACACTTTGATATACGCGACCAGTCGTCATATAGTTTAACCTTGAAAGATTTACACCCAAAAAGCGCTCATAGTTTCCCATATCTTGGTCTGTCTCATCTCCGTCAGAAAGCACAAAGACTTCTCCATGCTCTGTAGGATTCATAGTCCCAGCATCGATATTTATATACGGATCGATTTTTATAGCAGTCACAGTCTTCCCTCTGTCTTGTAGTATACGAGCTATCGAGCTTGCAGCTACACCTTTTCCTACACCAGAGATTACTCCACCGATGACAAAAATATATTTGCAATCAGGAAGTTTATCTTTTTTTATACTCTGAGTTTTCTTCATCTATAAATAGGTCTATTTTTTAAGATAGCGTCTGATAGCAATAAAGCTTGAAATAATTCCCAAAAGAACTCCAGAAAATAGATTGATTACGAGCAATTGGAAGAAATTACTTTTGAAATAAGAATACAAATCTACACCCAAAAAGTCAGTCATATTGTTTCCGAGCCAGTAAGATATAGGCCAAAATACTACTATAGAAATAAGAGCAGAAAAACATCCTACTAAAATTCCTGAGACCATAAATGGACCTCTTATGTATTTATTTTCAGCACCTACCAATCGCATTACATTTATTTCTTCTCGTGACATATATATAATCAAGCGTATTGTATTCAAAGTGATTATAAGAGATATGATTATCATTATATAAGTCACCACAATTCACAATTTTCTCGCTCCTTTTATTATAGAAGTAAGCTTATCTATTACGATTTTATTTTGATGGTAATATTTTTTATAAATTACGTCTTCTGCTTGTTTTGAAAGTGCAGTATTACTATCAAAGTACTTTATAATACTTTCATACTGAGATGGGTCTTTTGCTTTTATATTGAGTGATGCTCCAAGCGGATTTTCATTCAATTCTTCAAGTGCTTGAAGAGTAAGGTAGTCATCGGCATGTTTATCTTTAAATATAGCCAAAGCGTCGTCTTGTGAAGTATATTCTATAGTAGCGACTTCTGGTATTTTTTTCAAATCATCTCTTATTTCAAAAATAGTTTTCTCATTTGCTCCAGTCACAAAATATACAGTCACATCGACTTTATCTTTTATATTGTTTAGGGATGTAGTAAGCGTGGCTTGCAAGAGTATGATAGTAGTGAGCACCATCAGTGTAATAGTCACAGTAAGAGTAGATGCAATCGTAGTAAAACCACTACGAATAAAATTCCTATACCCTGATCTTATTATTCTTCTTAAATTTATCCAGTACATATTATTGTTTTATTATATCACGTATTTACCGTCTTTATCATCTCTTATAATTTTACCTTTTTCTAGTGTAATCACACGACTACCGAGTGAATCCACTACATCCTTATTGTGTGTAGTCAAAATCACAGTAGTACCGAGATCATTTATCTTTTTCAATATATTTATTACATCATTTGCATTTACAGGATCCAAGTTTCCAGTAGGCTCATCAGCTATGATTACAGAAGGTTGAGTGATGATAGCTCTTGCAATAGCAAGACGTTGCTTTTCTCCACCTGAAAGCTGATGTGGAAAATGTAAAGAACGATGAGCCAAATCTACGAGTTCTAATACACGAGGCACATCTTCATTTATTTCTTCATCACTTTTACCCGAAGCTTCCATTGCGAAAGCGATATTTTCATATGCTGTCTTATTTGCAAGTAAACGAAAATCTTGAAAGATAATTCCTATCTTTCTTCTAAAATTTCTTAGTGCTTTATTTGAAAAACTTTGAATATCAGTAGACTCAAAAAATACAGAACCCTCAGTAGGACTTTCTTCAGCCAAAATCAATTTAGCAAGTGTCGTCTTTCCTGCACCAGAGTGACCTACAATGGATACAAATTCTCCAGGAGTAATAGAAAGCATCACACTCTCTAAAGAATGTGTACCGTCTGGATATTTTTTTGAAACATTATCGAAATAAATCATATTATACTCTTAATGATATCATAAATTAGACTCTGCAACAATGAATTCTTCTATTTCGCCATCATTGAGAATTTTATCAACGTTGCCAATCTCCACATCTGTCCTATGGTCTTTGACCATTTTATAAGGATGCAATACATAAGAACGTATTTGACTTCCCCATTCGATTTCCACAGTTTTTGAAATTGAAAGCCCTTCTTTTTCTCTTTTTTTATCTTCTTCTATTTTTTTATAAAGTTTACCCGTGAGCATTTCCATAGCTTTTTGTCTATTTTGTTCTTGAGATCTTTCATTGGAAACAGCGACTGCCATATTTGTCGGCAAATGCACAATCCTGACTGCTGTCTCTCTTTTA
>CAZCDN010000043.1:0-4436 GCA_964497725.1 uncultured Candidatus Saccharibacteria bacterium
AAAAATAGCCGAGTCGGGGTAGCGAAATTTTGTGAGTGTCGACGAGCAAAATATTTGTGACCACATACTCTCGCCTTGACCCCAACCTAATATAAATATATTATAAATCATATGAAAACATTAAAAACTCGAGCCTTTACACTGATAGAACTACTGGTAGTGATAGCAATTATAGGTATCTTGTCTTCAATTGTATTAGCAAATTTAGATGCAGCAAAAACAAGAGCTAAAGATTCTAAAACAAAATCAATACTAAAATCAATACAAACAGAAGTAATGGTAATGACAGAAAGTGCACAAGATTATGATACTATCTTTGCAGAAGGTGGATCAGTAAAATCAAAAATTGAAAGCCTAGCTTCCGACCTGGACATAACTGTTGATGACTATCAAATAAGCTGGAGTGGCGAATCATATGCGATTATTATGCCTTCTATATCTAGTCCTGGAAATTATAGCTGTGTAGACTATCGAGGAATATCGACTGAAGTTTCTGGCACACTAGACCAATCTGGAGAAATAAATTGTGATAATATTATCGAAGAAGAAGAGATGATAGAAGACCTTCCGATGGCTCCAATGGGGCCCGGTCCTGGTCCTGGTCCTGGCCCATCTCAGACTTGTGATTATGCAGCTCCTCCATACTGGTGTAATTATGAACCAGGTCCAGACTATAACCCAAATACAGGATGTGGAATGACTCTAGTCTGTGGAGCCCCTCCAGCATAAAATACGATAATAAAAAAACCGCTCGGTATCACCGAGTGGTTTTTTAATTTTTTTTACAAGCATCTAATTTATTTTAAAGCTTGTATTCCTTCAATTGATTGAGTAAAGAAATAATTAAATTTATTAAAATCTTTCTCGATTTTGTTATTAAAGGATTGCTCCCATGATAAAAAAAGTATGTCGAGAGTATTTTTATAATTTAACCACTCAGATTGATCTGACAAAGGCAATGTTTTTATTACTCTTTCACGGGAAATTAACCAAACCCTCTCCTCTTTAATCCAAAACGTTAAATTATTATACTCCTTCATATACTGAATATAATCATCTTTCAGAATAGCGAACTTCTTCCATAGAATAGAGACCTCTACTCTAGATTCTATTTTTTTTAGAGTATCAATGCGATAGAGAGCAACATTTTCTTTAATTGAATCAGAAATTTTTTCTAGTTTTATTAAACAAGAATCCATTTTTGAAATTATTTCAAACATCTCTTGCCTCTTCGTTTCCAAAGTGTGATACTTTGATTCAAAATTTTGATTTTGAGCATTTACAGCCATAGCTCCTAGAGCCAAAACTGTCAGAATAATAATTCTTTTCATTTCTTTGTTTATTTTTTAAGTGAATGTTTTTTTATATTATATCATAATAAAAATATCTTGTCAATATACAAAAAAGACCCTTGTATCTGGGTCTTTTTTCAAGAAACATATTCTTCTATTCCCCTTTTGCCCACTCTACGATTTCTTCGTACTCGGCTTCACCGCAAATAGATTTGTCTGACTTTGTATTTATGAAAAACGGTACTCCCCCGCATGGCTCTGTATCTAGTTCTTCTAATTTCTTTTCATTGTCTTTGTCGTGCCATACTTCCATACGATTTACAGAAATATTTTCTTCTTTTTCTAAGCGATCAAGTAGTGCTTCCATTTTAATACAGTGAGAACATTCATTTCCGTAAAAAAACATTAGGTGTTCGTTTTGCATACTACTTAGAAATTCTTGATAGACGAGCTTTTTTACGACTTGCAGTATTCTTCTTTAAAACTCCTTTTTTTGTAGCCTTGTCGATAGCACTATATGCTTTTGGTAAAAGCTTTTTTGCTTCATCGTTCTTTTTTTCTTTTACAAGTTTCTCTACACTTTTAATAGCTTCTTTTACACTCTTTTTGTTGCGATCATTCATTGCTTTCTTTTTCAATGAACCACGAAGTGCTTTTTTTGCTGATTGTGTTATTGGCATAATATAATTCTAATTTTTAATTTTAATTTTCAAACATAATTCAAATCCACCGAGACACGGAAAATGTGAATGCTCAAATATTAACATAAGAAGAGCATAAAGTAAATGCTATGCACTTTTTGTCGATATTGGTATAATCAACTTATGATTTCATACATCTCAGGAAAAATAATACATAAAAATGATAAGTCCATAATAATCCTATCGGGCAATATTGGATATACTGTATATACACTTTCAAATATTTTATCGGAACTAGCTCTTGAAGAAGAAGCTTGTTTGTGGACGTATATGGCGGTAAGAGAAAACTCTATGGAGCTTTTTGGTTTTAAAGAAAAGAACGAACTCGATTTTTTTGAATTACTTATATCTATATCAGGAATAGGTCCTCGTGGAGCACTTGGCATTATGGCCGTTACTACTGTAAACACACTATCGAAAGCTATCTCTACTGGAGACACGAGCTATCTTACAAAAGTATCAGGTATAGGGAAAAAGACTGCAGAAAAAATAGTGCTCGAGCTTCGAGACAAATTGGGTGCACAAGATGATGATTCTAGCTATTCATTACGTGATGAGTCAGATGCATTGCTTGCACTACAATCACTCGGCTATGCTCAGCGTGAAGCACGAGATGCTTTAAAAGAAATACCTTCTGATATTACAGATACAGCAGAAAAAGTAAAAACCGCATTAAAAATTTTAGGAAGTAAATAGATGCCAGAATTACCTGAAGTCACAACTACTGTAAACGGATTACAAAAAAGATTACCTCGCCTCATTATCAAAGATGTGTGGACTGACCTTGCAAAGAAAAAAGTGAGTAGAAAAGATTTTGAACAAACAATAAAAAGTGAGAAATTTTTCAATGAATTCAAGAAAAAGATAATCGGACAAAAAGTAATCTCTGTAAAACGTAGAGCAAAAAATATACTCATCCATATATCAGGCGGTCACACTATTATCATTCACATGAAAATGACTGGTCACTTGCTTTTTGGGGAATACAAAAAGCAAGTGGAAAGTAAAAAGTCTAAAGTAAAAAGTAAAATGCAGTGGGTGCCGAAAGACAAAAATGGTCCCCTAAATGATCCCTACAATAGATTCATACATGTAGTGTGGACTTTTGATAATGGAAAGCATTTGGCCTTTTGTGATTCGCGAAAATTTGGTAAAGTCACAATAATAAATACAAAAGATGAAAATACGAGCACACACTTAAAAGGCATAGGTCCTGAACCACTCGATAAAGATTTTGATTTTAAAAAATTTATACAAGCATTAGTAAAACATCCTTCTACAAATTGGAAGAAACCTATGAAACAAATACTAATGGACCAGTATACAGTAGCTGGTATAGGCAATATATATTCTGATGAAATGCTTTGGCTTGCTGATATACACCCAGAATCAAAAATTAAAAGTATTCCGGATAAAATTTTAAAAAACCTTTTCAAGTATATGAAACAGGTATTAGAAAAAGGTATAGACCTTGGTGGTGATTCGATGAGTGACTATAGAAATGTAGATGGTGAAAGAGGAAATTTCCAAAATCATCACAATGTATATAGAAAAGAAAAAGAAAAATGTGGCAAGCGAGGCTGTAGTGGTGCTATAATAAAAAAGGTCATCGGTGGTAGAAGTGCACACTTTTGCCCAATACATCAAACTTTATATAAATAAAAAAATATGAATAAAAAAAATACACAAAAAGGAAGTAGCGATTTAGGATTGATCATCATAGTACTTATCGGACTATTTTTCATATGGCTCATATTTGGTGGAGCAGAAAAATCAAACAATCAAGATTTGTTTATAGATAATCCAATCGAAAATATTCAAATACAAGGCTAGATATTTAGAATTCTAAAGATTGCTATACCAAAAGATACAGCCACATTGAGAGATTCTTTTTTCCCTTTCATAGGTATCTCTATTATCGTATCGCATTCTTTTAAAATATCTTTTGTGACACCTGTGACTTCTGTGCCTAAGATTAAAGCAAATTTCTCAGGTGTTTTAAATGCTTTATAGTCTACGGAATCTTTATCTTGCTCAAGAGCGACAATACTATACCCTTCTTTTTTTAATTTCTTTATTAAAATAGGTAAAGATTCTTGATATTCCCAAGGAATACTGTCCTCTGCTCCGAGAGCTGTCTTTGATATATCTTTTCTTTTTCTTCCATACTTGTCGAGTGGTGTAGGAGAATATCCGGTAATGTATATTTTTGATATACCCACAGCGTCAGCTGTACGAAAAAGCGAACCCACATTTTGAGCACTACGAATATCAGGGATTATCAGAATGGATTGTATTTTTTTCATAGGTTGATTTTAGCATATAAATATAAATACTTAACACGAGTCGAGACAACAACAAGCTTCATTTTCTTGATTTTATGTAGTATATATGATATTTTAAGTAAATATCCGAATATATCCGCTCGTAGCTCAGTCGGTAG
>CAZCDN010000044.1:0-4422 GCA_964497725.1 uncultured Candidatus Saccharibacteria bacterium
CTTTTTTTGCAAAATTTACTACTTTGTTGTCGTAAAAATATAAGCCAGTGACTGCATAATTTGATTTTGGTTTCTTGGGCTTTTCTTCTATTGAAGTGACCTTACCTTTTTTATTAAAACCGACAACACCAAATCTTTCAGGATCATTTACGTAATACCCAAAAATAGTTGCTCCTGTTTCTTTGCTTGCTACTTTTTCTAATACAAGAGTCAAGCTATTTCCATAAAAAATATTGTCACCCAAAATCAATGCTACATTATCTTTACCTATAAATTTTTCACCGATTATAAATGCTTCTGCTATTCCTCCAGGATTTTTTTGTATCGCATATGAAAGCTTTAACCCGAGACTTTTACCATTCCCTAAAAGTTTTTTAAATTTCGGTAAATCATGAGGTGTAGATATTATCAATATTTCTTGAATTCCAGCTAGCATAAGTATCGACAGAGGATAGAAAATCATTGGTTTGTCGTATACTGGCAAAAGTTGCTTGCTCATTGCCATTGTGAGAGGATAAAGCCTTGTACCATTACCACCTGCTAATATTATGCCTTTTGTCTTTTTTTTCATGAGTATAAATAGGTTATTTTTATATTATAATACAAAAACCCTTTAAATTCTAGTCAGTATCTCAATGATTATTTTTGAAGCATTTCACGAACTTTATGCAATAATTCTTCTTTTAAAATCAAGAGTATAGATAGATACATCACAATGCCTAGTATTATCGACATCCAAATATTTATATTCATATATTTTAATATAAATAAAAATATAGACATTACGAAAGAAGAAAGAATTATCTTGGATAAACCAGAAAACATTTTTAATTTTATTACTTTATCCAATTCTTTTTTCATCAAGAGCATTATTATAAATTGGCTTACTGTTGTAGCTATTGCCGCACCAATACCACCATATATAGGTATTAAAAATATATTTATGATTACATTTAGTGTGGTGCCTATCAATGAAATGCGTATTATATTTTTATGTCTATTAAAAATAAATATGACACTATTGAACACTAGTGCAGGAAATGTAAATAAAATACTCACGATTGCAATTTTGAATATATTTATAGTGGGTATGTATTCAGATGTAAACAATTTTACAATCAAAGAGTCTCCCAGTATCAGTCCACCAAGTACGACAGGAATCGAAAATAGATAAATTACTTTCAATGAATAAGACAATATATTTTTCATTTTCTCTTTGTCTTCCACTTGCCTTGTCAGTGTGGGAAGTAGGGAAGATACAATAAGTCCAGGCACTATATACATAAAAGCCACCACCCTCTGGCTTGTGGCATAAAATCCAATTTCTGTCGTATCTTTAATCCATCCGAGCATCACAGTATCAGTACCCGACATTATAGATCCGAGTATTGCAAAAAAAGCAAAAGGCCAAGCAATAGTAAGAAGAGGGCGTATTAAATCTTTTGAGAAATTCTTAACTACATCTTTTAAATATTTTCTAAATATAATCAAAGTGAGTACTAATCCAGAAAGACTACCTATCATATATCCCATAGCAAGAGAGTAAATACTCCTTGATTGCAACAAGAAAATATAAGTAAATATAATCAGTAGTATATTTGTAATTATTTTTACAATAGCTTCCATTTCCATTTTTTCTATCGCACGATTGATAGAAAAAATAAAATCACGAATACTATCAAAAACCATAAGTAGGGCAATGATAGGGATTATTTCAATAGATAAAATATTTTTTGATAACAGTGGTGCAAAGAAAATTACGATTAAAAAAATAATCAGGTTCAATATAATCTTTACTACAAAGGAAGTAGATATATATTTATTTTTTAGAGTATCGTCTTTTGATAATTCTCTTGTGAGAATAGATGAAAGTCCCATATCTGAGAAAATCATAAACAGACCACAAAGTGATATGGCATAAGAAAATGCACCCCATTCAGAGACAGTGATGACTCGAATAGCATAAAATATTATAAATACTTTCAATACTCTACTCGTGATTTCTCCAAAGCCAAGCCAAAAAGTATTTTTTGCCAAGATTTGACCTGTACTCGTATTTTTAAATAAGAATCTTTTTATCTTTGAAAACATATCTAGAGTATATACTTATATAGCTGAATATAAAAGAGTATATGATACAATATATACATGTTTACAAAGCATTCATTTGGAATAATACTAAAATTTACTATTCTCATAGGATTAGGTCTTATTATCGTCGTATTATTGAACAATTATAAATAAATATGCTTTGGTAATGAGGATATTGTATTTTTAGGCTATATATGCTATAATACATGTATAAGCCGAAGAAAAGAGGTTTGTGTATTTTTAAAATATACAATAAATAATCCCTCTTTAGGTATCCAAAATTCTTAGTAATTTCGATACGACCGGTAGGTCGATTTTTTGTTTTATAGAAAAAAATATTATGGCAATCACAAAAAATAAAAAGAAAGAATTGGTAGAAGATATTGATAAATCAATCTCTTCTTCAAAGTCTATAGTCTTCGTAAAATTTGATAAGTTGCGTGTAGCTGATTCAGATGCTTTTCGTAAAGATATGAGAAGTGCTGGAGTAGGGTATACAGTGACTAAAAAGACTCTTCTAAAAAGAGTTCTTGAATCTCAAAAAATCGAAGGTGATATTCCAGAAATGGAAGGACAAATAGCAATTGCATATAGTGAAGATGAGCTCGCAGGAGCAAGAGAGGTTTATAATTTTCACAAAGGCCACAAAGAAAATGTAAAAATTATCGGAGGAGTTTTTGAAGGAAAATATAAAAATGCGGAAGAAATGATTTCTATCGCTACTATCCCATCAAGAGAAGTGTTGCTTTCACAAATTGCATACTTACTCAAGAGTCCTATGCAAAGACTTGCTATTGGTATTAACGAAGTCGCAAAGACAAAGACAGTATAAATTATTAAATTAGTATCCGCATTCGCGGGAATAAAAAACATTATGGCAAAATTTGATTCATTTCTAACAGAGCTTGAAGGTGCATCAGTCCTTGAGCTAAACGAGCTTGTAAAAGCTATCGAAGAAAAATTCGGAGTATCAGCAGCTGCAGTTGCCGCTGCTCCAGCAGCAGGTGCAGGAGACGCAGGTGCAGCTGATGAAAAAAGTGCTTTCACTGTAGAACTTACATCTGCAGGTGAGCAGAAGATCGCAGTTATGAAAGTAGTTAAAGAAGTATTGGCTCTAGGTCTTAAAGAAGCAAAAGACTTGGTAGACGCTGCTCCTTCAGTAATTAAAGAAGGTGTGAAAAAAGAAGAAGCTGAAGATTTGAAAAAGAAAATCGAAGAAGCTGGTGGATCTGTAACTCTAAAATAATTTTAGTTGCATACACTATAAAAAAACCCTGAGCATTGCTTAGGGTTTTTTATTTGGCAAAAGTGTAAAAACATATTGCTCGATTTTTATTTATACATTATAATTTGTGATATAGGCTTATGAAAAAATTAAAAACTTTTTTATGTAGAAGTCAGTATTTTTTTATTATTGGATTACTTTCAATCTTATATTTATTATTACCTTTTTCCGCACAAGCGGAATTTTTTATTTCTGAAGATATAAATGAAGATACTGTGTGGAGTGTAGATCAAAGTCCTTATATTATTGAAAATAGTATCGCTATAAATAAAGATGCTACGCTAACGATAAATCCTGGAGTGGTCGTAAAATTTATGGACAGTACAAGTGTGGGAGTTTTTGGAAAAATACAAGCACAAGGTGAGGGTGAAAATAGGGTAGTGTTTACTTCTTTTTATGATGATGAATACGGAGGAGATACTGATACAGAGGAAGGTTTTGAAGAAGCTGAAGATATTGAGGCAAGTGTTGGAGATTGGGAAGGAATATATTTTTTCTCAGAAGATGATGATTCTTCATTTGAAGATGTATTATTCCGTTTTGGAAGTGTGGGCCTATCTTTACAAAATACCTATTTGAAAACTAAAAATATAGAAATCGAAAACGGACTCGATGGTATAGAAATAAGGAGTGGTAAATTGGACACAAATGATTTAAAAATTTCTGATGTCACAAGATATGGATTAGTCGTCTATACAAATAGTATTTTAAAAGGGGATAGTCTATATATAGAAGATGTGTATTATCCAATAAATATTTTTAGTGATAGTTCTTTAGGTTTTAAAAATGTAGAAATAGTAAATTCAAATAAAACAGCGATATCTATTTTTAATAAAAGTCATTTGAAAGCTGAGAGCCTTATTGTTTCAAAAGTGAGCTCAGGATATGGACTGGAAATTTTTAATGAGTCTAGTATAGTCTCAGATTCTTTAGATATTGATGGTGTAAAAAATAATGAGTCGGTAATACTTTTTAATAATTCATCACTTTATTCTAAAAAGGCAAATATTAAAAATGGTCAATATGGAGTCGTATTGTTCAATGGT
>CAZCDN010000045.1:0-1829 GCA_964497725.1 uncultured Candidatus Saccharibacteria bacterium
TTTGGAGTTTCCAAGCTGTAAAATCATTACCCATGTGGGATGGTGGAGCAATCACGACTAATGATGAAAACATTTACAAAAAACTTCGAACTCTCACTTGGCTAGGTGTCGAGAAATCTACATACGATCGTGTTGATAATAAAAAATATACTTGGGATTATGACATCACCCAAGCTCAAGGAATTAAAGCTTATATGACCGATATACAAGCTGTCGTAGGATTAGGCCAACTTCGAAGACTAGAGGAAACAAATGCTCGAAGAAGAGAAATACAAAAAATGTACAATGAGGCATTTGATGGTCTAGATACTATTCAAATCCCCCTACATTCTCATACGGTGCAATACTACACAATGAAATGTAAAGATAGAAATGAATTAGGAGAATTTTTAGCCGAAAATGGTATAGCTACGTCTGTACACTTTAAACCACTATCTGAAATGACTTATTGGAAAAAAGCTGTAAAAAGAGAACTTCCTGTTACAGATACAGAGTGGTTAAAACTCTTATCTCTTCCTGTACACAATGCATTAACCAATGAAGAAGTTGCGTACATAATTTCAAAAGTAAAAGAATTCTATGCAAGATAGAATCTTAATCACAGGTGGAACAGGTAAACTTGCAAATGAACTCAAGAAATATCTAACTGGTGATTATGTAAGTACAAAAGATTTTGACATTACAAAAAATATACCTAAAGGCGAATACGATTTAATTCTACACATAGGAGCTTACACCAATGTAAAAAAAGCCGAATTTGAAGAAAAAGAAAAATGCTTTATGACAAATGTATACGGGACTTTTAATCTTATGAATATATATAAAGATACACCTTTTATATATATCTCTACAGAATTTGCTCAAAATCCTTATAATGTATATTCTCTAACAAAGAAACTCGGTGAAGAAATAGTAAAGATGCACGATAAACATTTGATAATCAGGACACTATTCAAACCAAATCCCTTCCCTTTTGCAAAAGCTTATATAGATCAATACACAAAAGGAGACTACGTAGACGTGATAGCAAAACTATTGTCTGAAAGAATTAAAGATTGGGACAGAAAGACTTGTGGTTTAGAAATATTAGGAACAGAAAGAAAAACAATGTTTGAACTTGCAAAGCGAACTGTACCAAATGTGGAGCCAAATAGTGTTGATGATTATATTAAAGAAACGGGTATGTTTATGCAAAAAGATTATGAATAAAATAAAGCTTCAGAATGTAACATTGTGCTGTATGGGGTCTATTAAGTACAAAGATCAACAACAAAAAGCATTGGACTATTCATCTCGATACATAGAATTTGGTGCAGTGAAAAATATTATTGTAGACACAAATAACATAGATGAGTGGAATAAAGCTGTAGTATTTGATTTAGGTGACCATATAGATACGGACTATGCTCTCTTTATTCATCCAGATGGCTTCGTTGTTCATCCAAATAAATGGAGCGACACTTGGCTTGATTATGATTTTATCGGTGCCCCATTTCCATTACCTCGTGATGATTTTTCTTATAGAGATATAAATGGAAAAATACAAAGAGTTGGAAACAGTGTATCCTTAAGATCAAAAAAACTTTTACAACTTCCCAAAAAAATAAATATGGAATGGAAACCATTTCATGGATTTTACAATGAAGATGGATATATCTCTGTAAATATGAGACATGTTTTCGAGGAACACGGATGTAAATTTGCACCACTCGAAGAAGCTATAAAATTTAGTCGAGAGGTTCCCCTAGCAGAAAATAAAGGGATTGAAACTTTTTGTTTTCACAAAAATGAAGGCGAAAATTCTAAATATCCAAATTTTGAAAAAGAAG